>JAYVKL010000133.1:0-3001 GCA_043768465.1 Pyrinomonadaceae bacterium | reverse complement strand
ACCCGCCCGCTGCCGCAGGCGGTTCTGACCCTCTGATACGCCTAAATTGATTTGAACCGGTATTAAATAGGAGTTACGCAGATGAGGATTTTAAGAAATGCAAAACAGGCGGTCAGTCTGTTTAATCGCTTACTGCGCCGCCTTTTTGAAATTGAGAAAACAGGCTGTTAGCCTGTTTTCTTCCGTTACAACTTATGAACTCTGAGCGAAGAATAAATCTTCATAAACTTAAATTGCACAGCACTCGTTGCCGGCGTTCCAAAGGTTATTTTATTGAATCGCCAGATTGGTGATGCCGACCATCGCCTGCGCGAGTTCAAGCCGCGACAGTGCGCGGTTCGGCGCGAATTGATTGCCGTCGAGCGATAGAAAACCTTTTTGCAGCGCGACGGCGACGTGACCGCGATATTCTGAAGGAATTTGAGAATAATCGCTGACGGACGGCGATAAAACGGCGGTTTGCGCCGCCGACTGTAAATTTGCCGCTCTGACCAGCGCGACCGCCGCGACGAGGCGCGTCGCGGTATTATCGGGACGAAAAGCACTGCCGTTTGCCGCGTCGTAGAAAATTTTGCCGTTCGGCGATTTCTGAACGCTTTCAATTGCCGTTCGGGTCGTCAAATCGTTGGCATCGGTGAACACCGGCGACTGCGCCAGATATTGCGGAACGCGACCGCCGCGCACGAGTGCTGCCGCCAAATCGAATCGTGAAACCATTGCATTCGGACGAAAACGATTGCCGTCCGGCAGCATCAGAAACGAGCGCAAACTGCTTTTGACAACCGACTGCATTGCCGTCGGAAGCGTCGCCCAATCAATCAGATTCGCGTATTCGACGCGCGTCGTCTCCACCGTGCCGAAGAAACTTTGGGCTGTTCCGATGCCGCCCGTTTGATTGACCGAGGTGCGCCAAATTCCCGGTGAAACTGCGCCAGTCGTCGCGTCCTCCCGTTTGCCGGTCAAACCGGGCGCGTTCAAAAAATTCGACTCGCCGCGCAAAACACCGTTCGCGTCAAAGACTTTCAACGCCAAATCGTTCGGGCTGAACATATCGCCCCAGGCGATGTGAACGCCGATTTGCACGGTGTCAACCGGAATGTTGAAAGTTGTCTCCGCCGACGAACCGGCATTGACCGTGCCGCCGAAGTTTTGGGCGACGGAGGTCGTAAATTTAACCGCCTTTCTCTCCAGAATCGAGCGGAAGCCGCCCATCTTTCGCGCCGGAAACGCCGATTCCAAAACCGCCGCGTGAACATTCAGCATTCCCGCGCCGACTTCGTGGCGGTAATACGGCGGCAGCGGCGTGGCGGTTTTTTGCAGAATTTTTTTAATTTGCGCGGCGGACAAATTCGGGTTCGTCTCCACCATCAGCGCGATGGCACCCGCCACTTGCGGGGCGGAAAAAGAAGTTCCGCTCGCAGTCGTGTAATACGGCAACTCGCCCGCCGTCAAACGGCTCGCGTCCAATCCGGTCGCCACGCCCAAAACGCCCATCTGAGAAATCTGCCCGCGCAAACCGACGACGTTCACGCCTGGCGTAACCAAAGACGGACTGAACTGCCGATTGCCGAATACGCCGCGTGATGAAAAGTTCGCCAGTTTTCCTTTTTCGTCGGTCGTCCCGACACTGACTACTCACGGCGCGGCGGCGTATGGATTTAAGGTTCCGTTGCCCGCGCCCGAATTTCCGGCGGAGAGGACGACGCTGACCCCGTTTTCGGTCAGCATTTTCGTCGCCACGTTCACCGGATCGTTGTCATCGAAAACCGTGTTCGCCGAAAAACTGCAATTGACGACGCGGACGTTGTAGTTCGCTCCCCGGTCTAATAAATAATCGAAGCCTGATAAAACATAAGTTAAATTCAAATCGCCCGCGCTCAAACCCAAAATCTTTGCGCTGGGAGCCACGCCGTTATATTTGCCGCCCGAAGCGATGCCGCTCGCCGCGATGACACCGGCGACGAAAGTTCCGTGTCCGTTTATCAAATCGGTGTCCGGCACATTTTCAACCGGAGTCGGATTGACGAAACCGATGCCCGCGCTTTGAAAATCGCTCAGGCGGACGTTCTGCACGACGCGGTTCGTCAAATCGTTGTGCAGCGAATTTACGCCCGTATCCAAAACGGCGACCGTGACGTTATTTCCCGAAACGGGCATTCCGTGATTGTTGATTTGTAAATCGCGGTCAACCGGAACGCACGTGATGCCGGTTTGACTGAGAAAAGAATCCGAGTCTAAATTGAGCGTCCGATTGCCGTAAATCGAACGGATGTTGGAGAGGTGCGAAACGGCAATCAACTGATTGCGCGTTGCGGAAACGGCGATCAACGGCAACCGGCGAAATTGGGTTCCGCCTGTAATTCCGATTCCCTGCAACTGCGCTAAATCGGCGGCGGTCGGATAATAATGAAAAACTAAAATCGCGTTGACCGTGCTGTCATCGGTCATTTGATTGAGTTTGACGGCTAATTCGGGGTCAACGCTCTGCAAGCCGTGATTTTGGTTTTGCACCTGGTCGGCTCCGGTCAAGGTGATGCCGTCCGCGCCCGTCAGTGTGATTCCATCGGCTCCGGTCAAAGTAATACCGTTTGACTGCGAAAAAGGAATTCCGGCTGAAACCGAATTAAAGCCGCACACCACCGTCAGCAGAATGCCGACCATCGTTTGCCGAGTTTGATTGCGGGATTTTGTTTTGAACGGATTTTTCATAATCGGTGACACGAGTTGACAATTAAAAGTAAGGGATTTTCGCCGTAAAAACAGGCGGCGGCGGGCAATCGGAGCCGCGCCTCAAGTTTTGCTCAACCTTTCAAAGAGACGCGGAAAACCCGCGCCGGGCAAGGTTTAGACAACATCTGTTTCCTTATCCGGCGCGGGTTTCCCGCAGTTCAAAACAATCAATTTAGGACTTACGCAAACGCCATTTTGACAGAGGGGGATTTGAGTTGCTGAATCAAGTAATCTTTCAATTGACCGAACTTTATTTGATAAACTGTTTCCC
>JAYVKL010000132.1:0-7730 GCA_043768465.1 Pyrinomonadaceae bacterium | reverse complement strand
GTCATCGGCGATTCGACGATAAAATCAATTCAATCGGGAATTTATTTCGGTTATATCGGTTTGGTTGACGGCATCATCACGCGAATGATCGGCGAACTCGGCGAAACGCCGCGCGTGATTGCGACCGGCGGTTTCGCCCGCCTTATCGCCGCCGGTGCGGAAAGTATCCAGACGGTTGACGAGACGCTAATGCTCGACGGTTTAAGATTGATTTACGAGAAAACGCGCCCGGTGAAACCGGTAGGCGAAGTGCGGGATTAGACCGACCGCCGTTGCGCCGACCAGCGTCCGAACTTCCTTTCTGAAATCAACATGGGTTAAAAGCCGGACGGTCAAAAGCAAAGACAAAAACAACGCGATGATGCCGAACGGCGCGATAAATTTCGCTTCGGGCGCGTTGGTGCGCGAGCGAAAAACCGGCAGCGACGATTACGCCGCCGCGTAAATCAGCCGCCGCGTAATCGTCGCATCATCAGTGCCGAGATAAACGAAAACCGGACGGTTAAAATGAACATTATCGCCGCCGCCAGCCGCCGCATCTGATTTTCAATTAACGAATTATTTTTCCGGTGCGCTTTTTACTTTGCCGGTAACGGGCGAGCGTTTGAAGCCGCGGTGTTTCTAAGTTTTTGAATCTTCGCAGTTTACCGAGACGCGCCGCCGATGATTTATTTTGTGTTACCTTTATTTTAATTTCGCCGGCGGTCTGATCTTCGCCGGAATATTTCGGCGAATTCGTTTTTTATTTCTATTAAATATCCGTCCAACCGCGTAACTTGTTATATCTTATCGGTTACGAGACAGCGGAAAGTTTGTTTCATTCTCTGGACAAAGACGATTTATACTTCAAATTATGGAAATTTTTGTTTATCGAAAAGGCGCGGCGAACGTCGAAGAAGGCTTTACCGAAAAGGATTTGCCGGAGCTGCTCGCCGACGAAACGAGCGTCGTCTGGGTTGATTTGCAGGGCGAAGCCGGCGAACATTTACAGTGCAACAAACATATTCTCCTTGATATTTTTAAGTTTCACCATTTGACGGTCGAAGATTGTCTGGAGACGCGCAACCAGCCGAAAGTCGAAGTATTTCCCGAATATATTTACTTTATCGTTCACGGCATCAAGCCGGAATTGACTAATCCGACGAATTTCACGACCAAAGAACTCGACGGTTATCTGGGGAAAAACTTCGTCGTCACGTTTCATTCCGAGCGTTTCAAAAGCGTCAAAAGCGTCAAACAGCAGATTCGCAACAACACCTTTCACTGTCAGCGGGGCGCGTCTTACCTGCTGCACCAGATTTTAGATCAACTGGTTGATTTATATATGCCGGTGGTGGACGATTTTGAAGATGCCATCAACACGCTCGAAGACCGCATTTTTACGATGAAAAAGCCGGACAACAAAATCCTTCAGGAAACGATGGACTTGCGCCGCAGCGTCGTTCGTTTGAAAAGAATTTCCGTCCGCCAGCTCGATGTCTTATATCGAATGTCGAACGGTGAATTTCCGCAGATTCCGTCAAATATCATTCCGTTTTACCGCGATGTCCACGATCATCTGCTGCGGATTTCCGATTTGTCGGAAAGCTACCGCGATCTGGTCAACGGGCTTTTTGACATTCATTTCAGCGTCACCGCCAGCAAAACCAACGAAGTGATGAAGGTTCTCGCCGTTTTTTCGTCAATTATGCTGCCGCTGACTTTAATCGCCGGAGTTTACGGAATGAATTTCGATAATATGCCGGAACTTCATTCGCCTTACGGCTATTTCGGAGCGTTGGCTCTAATGTTGATCGTCGGTATTGGACTGATGTATTATTTTTGGCGCAAAGGCTGGATTTTTGAAAGAGAAGCGAGTTCCGAAACAGTTGACCCAGAACAGGAAATCCACACGACGCGCATCAACGATTGAGAAAACTCTCGATCCGCCGGATTTTACAGCATCAAGCTGACGGCATAAATAATACTCAAACAAGTTCCGCCGTAAACGCCCGCCAGAATATCGTCGGCGCAAACGCCGATTCCGGCGGGCAGATTTTGCAGGGAATCAATCGGATACGGTTTCCAGATGTCGAACAATCTGAACAGCAAAAATCCCGACAAAACGAAATACCAATGCGCGTCGAACGGTATGAACAGGAAAACTATTAACTGCCCGATCACTTCGTCAACTACCGCCTGCTGCGGGTCTTTGTTTTTGAAAAGAACCGTCGCGCGATTCGCTGCCCAGATTCCCAAAAGGCAGAACGGCAAAAATAAAGCCAGATTGAAAACGTGAATCCAAGCCGTAATTTGCGAAACCGTCCAGCCGTTCGCGCCGAAATTCGCCGCGATATTATTTTCCAGCCAGCCGAATAATAAATAAATCAAAACGCCGACCGCCGAGCCGTAAGTTCCCGGCGCGAGCGGCAGATAGCCGACCCCGAAAGTCGTCACTGCGAGCGCGAAATAATCGAGCGGAGTTTTATTCGTTATCGCTTGTTCGGCTAATTTCTGCGCTTCGACGGTCGCGGAAACGTGAATTATTTCGTCGTAACTCGGCATTGGTTTATCGTCGTCCGGTAGAATTTTCTAAAACGTCAATGTTTCTGGTTAGAGTAGAGAAATAACCGAAGCATTGCAAAAGTCGGTTTTCCGAAACGGCAAATCAATGTAAAATGAAAAATAAAAGATATGAAAAAAACAATCATTGCCGCCGTTTTGGTTTTCAGCGTCTTCGCCGGTTTCGCGTTCAGTCAAACGAGCAAACCGAAAGTTCAACGACGTGCGAAAAAAACGACGGTTAAGAAAGTAATTATTAAAAAGAGGATTATCAGAAAGAAAATTATGACGACACCGAAATCAGCGGCGGTTACGACCGAATCCGGCTTAACTTATATTATTACGAAAACCGGCACGGGAGCGCAGCTAAAAGCGGGCGACAACATCATCGTCAATTACACGGGACTCTTAACCAACGGCACAAAATTCGACAGTTCTCTCGACCGCAGCGAGCCGTTTTCGTTTCCGCTCGGCGCGGGCAGAGTCATCAAAGGCTGGGACGAAGGTTTTGCCAAACTCAAAATCGGCGACCACGCGACCTTAATTATTCCGCCGTCCATCGGCTACGGCGCACGCGGCGCGGGCGGCGTGATTCCGCCGGACGCGACCTTGATTTTTATCGTCGAAGTGATCGGCGTAAAATAAATTTTTTAAAATATAAATGCCGCGTCTTCTAAATTTTACGGCGTTGGCGGCGAGCGTCGTCGCACTGCTTTCGGCGATGTGGATCGTTGTTCCCGCGCCGCATCCATCCGTCTGGCTGCTTGCGGTGGCGGCGAGCGAATGGAGTTTGTGGCTTGCGGCACTCGCTTTATTCGCTATTATTTGCGCTTCGGCGGCTCGGTATTTTGACGGCGGCGGGAAAATGTGGCTGGCATCTTTGATACTCGGAATCGTCGCTCTGGTAATTTCGATTTATCCGCTGTTAAGCGTTGTTTCAGTTGCCCGTGAAAACAACATTTCGCTTTCGTCAAAACGCTATTTCAGCCGGATTTTCACGGGTAAAACCTCCACCGAAAATCTCAAAACTTACACGTTCGCGCAGATTGACGGCGTGGATTTGCAGTTGGACGTTTACGCGCCAACCGTCGAAAATGCGAACAACGGCGCGGGCATCGTCGTCATTCACGGCGGTTCGTGGAACGGCGGACGGCGCAGCGATTTCCCTGAATGGAATCAATGGCTTGCCGCCAACGGCTGGACGGTGTTTGAGGTTGATTACCGGCTGACGCAGCCGAATTATCTGACTGCCGCCGGCGATGTCAAATGCGCGGTCGGCTGGGTGAAAAATCACGCGGCGGAATTCAACATCGCACCCGACAGAATCGCGCTTCTGGGGCGTTCCGCCGGAGCGCATCTCGCTTTGCTCGCCGCTTATTCCGCCGGTGATTCGAGAATTCTGGCAACTTGCACCGAAAATCAAACGAGCGAAAAATCAAGCGAGAAAATTCGCGCCGTCGTTTCATTTTACGCGCCGACCGATCTGCTCTGGGATTTCGATAATCCGGCGAACGAAGCCGTGATTAACGGCAAAATGACGCTCTCGAATTTCCTCGGCGGCAGTCCGCACGAATCCTCTCAGATGCGCGAAAAATACATTCTAGCTTCGCCCGTGTCGCACGTTTCCGCCGACACGCCGCCGACTTTGCTGATTCACGGCGGGCGCGATCAACTCGTCTGGAGTGAAAATATGACGTTTCTCGACGAACAATTGACGGCGGCAAATGTGCCGCATCAAACGCTTTTAATTCCTTACGCGCAGCACGGTTTCGATTACAATTTCAACGGCTTCGGCTCGCAGATCGTGCAGCCTGAGATTATTAAGTTTTTGCAGGAACAGACAAGGGTGAAACTTTAAGATTTATATTCAAAACCAACTAAACGCGACTCAAAAAGTCTTCCGACACGAAAACATTTCGCACCTTAAACTTCAAAGGACTTTGCACAATCGAAGCGGCTTTCAAATTTTCTATGCCGCTGACGAAATAAGGCTCCGTGCAAGCCGGAACCGCCTTAATCCAATCGGGAATCGAAACTTTCAGTTCATCGCAGAGTTTTTCAGCCGTCGAAGCCAGCAGCGCGTCAATTTTTTCATCGCTCAGTTCAAACGGTTCGGCGAGCATTTGTGAATCTTTTTCACGCCGAAATTCGTCAACAAAATCGTAAAAATACAACTTCCACCAACACGAATCGGCAAGCATATTTTGTTTTGTTTGCTTGAGCGTGATCATTTCTCGTTCAATAACTCCTCAAGTAAAAATCGAGTTTCAGGTTTGACGATTTTGTTCGGATAATAATTTTTGACAATTTTCAAAGCAGCTTCAACCGTTTGCAAATTCAATTTACCAAGCAAAAATTCGATGTCTTCTAAATCAAAACTTTCCACCCGCGCCGCTAAAATTTTCATCGCCAGCAGATACTCCGGCACCGGCACAAACACCTTTAAGTTCGGCAAGTCTAGAAACGTCCGTTTTTCGTGTTCGACGACGAACATTTTGACGGCGTAATTCAGCCAATCAAGCGGCAGATCGTGGCGTTCGGAGATTTTTCTGATTGCCGAACGAATATATTTCACCGGCTCGAAAACCGCGTCAATATCTTTGGTCGCCGGACGCGCCTTGTAAACCAGGCACATCACCGCGCCGCCGTAAAGACAAATCTCGCCGGTCACATCCTGAGCGGCGAGTTCGTCGTTTACCTCGCGCAGATATTGTTCGATTTCTCCAGCGGTCATTCAATTTGATTTCGCTTTTTTTGACGGTGAGATTTCAAACCTTTCAGGCTTTGGTCTTTCTTCAATTTTTTTCGGCACTACCTTAAATACGAGCGAATGGAAAATCTTGTCTGCTAATTCAGAGATGCTTTTGTCATTGAAGCTAAACACTAAATATGCTCTGTAATTTTTATAGACAGCATCGTTGAAAAAAAGTATTTCTCTGATATATTTGTAGTTGTTATTAACATCATCATATTTCCATTCCTGAGAAAATATACCGTTTATAAAAATGTCTTTTTCTTCAAAACCGAAAAATTCTCTTTGACGGGAAGAGGGAGAATTTGGCGGATGACTACCTTGATAAACGTATAATTCAAATTTTTCATTCTTGGCAATCCAAGATGATGTATCAATTCCCCGTTCTGTTTTACCCTTTAAATCTTTAGGAACATATATGGAAAAATCATAAAAATCTTTTTTTTGCCATTCAGCATAATTTCTAATGTCAAAAGGCTCTGCAATCTCAATCGTATTTTGCTTTCTTGGATTTTGACCTACTATTGGGTAACTCAAACACAGTCCAATTAAAAGTAAGCGCACAACAATTTGAGTATAATTTTTCATAAATTTGAGTTAAACAATCTCGCCGATCAAATCATAATTATACGCTTCGGAAATTTTCACGTTGTAAATCGCGCCGATCTGCGGCTCGAAATTTTCCGGCATATCGTTGATTAAAATATAGCCGTCAATTTCCTGCGCCTGACCTTCGAGCCGTCCTTGGAAAAGCAAATCCGATTCCTGCGACAGCCCTTCAAACAGGACTTTGAAGATTTTGCCGACCTTTGATTTGTTTTTCTTTTTGCTGATTTTCGCCTGCTCCTTCATCAAAGTCGCGCGCCGCCGTTTGGCGGTTTTTTGGTCAACTTTGTCCGGTAAATCAAACGCCGCCGTGCCTTCTTCGTCGGAATATGTGAAAACGCCGACGTTATCAAATTCGCAGTTTTGCACGAACGTCATCAATTCTTTAAAGTCCGCATCGGTTTCGCCCGGAAAACCGGTGATAAAAGTCGTGCGAATCGTGATGCCGGGAACCGTTTCGCGCACACGGCTGATTAATTTCTCAAGAGATTCTCGATTGCCGCCGCGCTTCATCAATTTCAAAACATTGCGCGAGCCGTGCTGAAGCGGCATATCAAGGTATTTGACGACTTTCGGCGTATCCCGAATCGCTTCGAGAAATGCGTCGGAAATATGCGTCGGATAGGCATACATCACGCGAATCCATTCCAAATCTTCAATCTGCCCAAGTGCGCGAATCAGTTTGGCGAGCGCGTCCGTCTCGCCCAAATCTTCGCCGAACCGCGACGAATCCTGCGCGATTAAAACGATTTCCTTCACGCCCTGCTTCGCTAAATCTTCGGCTTCCTTCAAAATCGAACCGAAACGGCGCGAGCGGAACGAGCCGCGCATTCCGGGAATCGAACAGAACGCGCACGGACGATCACAGCCCTCGGCGATTTTGATAAAAGCCGTGTGCGATTCGGTGGCGCGGTGGCGCGGCGTATCGAAATCGTAAAGATACGTCGCCGATTTGTTGCCGATTGGCGACAGCGGAAATTCTTTAAAGTCAATTTTTTCGTCCGCCGCTTCTAAAATCCGTCCGATCTCATTTGTGCCGATAAATGCATCAACCTCCGGCAATTCCCGGATCAAATCGTCGCGGTATCTTTCGACCAAACAACCGGCGACGACGACGCGCCGCGCCTTGCCCGCGCCTTTCAAATGCGTGGCTTCCAAAATCGCGTCAATAGATTCCTGTTTCGCCGATTCGATAAAACCGCAAGTGTTGACGACGACCGTATCGGCTTCCGCCTGATTATTCGTGATTTCGTAGCCAGCCGCTTTCAAACGCCCCATCATCACCTCGGAATCAACCAGATTCTTCGGGCAGCCGAGACTGACAAATCCAACTTTTTTCATTACTTTACAAATAGAAAATTACTAATTTAGAAATCATTTTCCAACAGGTTTTACGTCGTTGAAAGGCAAAACAGGCAATGAGCCTGTTCAAACCGACAGTATGCGACGCTTTTCTCAGAGCGGCGCAGAAACAGGCTGACAGCCTGTTTTACCTTTGTTTCTAACCGACTTTTGTAGTCAACTGCGTGACTCCTATTTAAATTTTACGCAATTTCTCTGATTTATTCTAAGCGCGGGTCTGAAAAGTCATTCAAAAGTCCAATCCAGCACTCATCAAACGAATCACCGCCGCATAAACCATCGCCTCCGATGCTTCGCAAAGGGCTTCGTAGTCTTTTGACAATCGCCATTGTTTGTTCAATCAGCCAAATGTGCGCTCAACGATTCCCCGTTTCGGCAACAACTTGAAGCCTTTCTCGCCTTTCGATCTCAAAACTCACTCCAAAACGACTGCCCGCTATCGCTTATCCCGTTCAGAATTTCTCGCCGC
>JAYVKL010000131.1:0-29767 GCA_043768465.1 Pyrinomonadaceae bacterium | reverse complement strand
TCCGTGCATTTCGGATTGTGATTCGACTTTCGCCGATTGCCGCCATTCTTCTCGCTTTTCAAGCCATCATCAACCGGACAATAGACGACGGCTAATTGTGCGGAACGCCCTCTACTGAGCATTGTGTAATCTCCCTATTTTGAGCAGGTTTTTCTCCAAAATTATTCTACTCATTTTTGGGAGATTACATACTTTTCTAATCAATACTCAGGTTAATTTATGAATGTAGAAATTCCGCCAAATCTTGAGTTACAAGTCAAAGTCAGTAGAATTTTATCCCGCGGGTTTATATTCTCTATTGTCTGGCTGGCAGGTCTCGGCTCTTTGATCGCTCTCATTTCAGGCTTACAGGCTAAGAAAATAATAAATCAATCTAATGGTGAAATTGTCGGTGCAAAAATGGCTTGGTGGTGCATTATTGTTGGAACGATTGGACTGATAGCTTTTCCATTTGTATTTATCTTCAGCAAATAAATTATATGAAACATCATAAGATTAGGGAGATTTCTAAACACTCATAATTGATTTGGTAGAGGATAAATGTTAAACCTTAAAATTATGGACAGACCGCCGCCGTATTTTCCGCAAAGCAAACTTTCGCCGAGCGACGATAACCGTTACAAAAAATTCAAGCTGACCGTCGGAATTGCCGTCTTCGCGCTGGCGTTGATTTTAATCGGCGCGGGAGTCGGCGTTTTTTATCTGATTCGCTGGGCGATTTCGTAAAACGACTTTAAAATTTCATTTGAACTTGAGCCGCTGAACGCGGCTTTTGTTTTGCGATAGCCAAACTCGAATCTTGACACTCGCGCCGATAAATTGCACTTTATATTTCTACACTTTTTTATTTGGTAAAAATCTACTTAAGGAAATCTTTGATGAAAAAACTAATTTCTATCTTTGCGCTCCAACTGCTTTTCGTTTGTGCCGCTTTCGCGCAGGAAAGGCCGACGGCGTTTATCAATGCGCGGATTATTCCGATTGTCGGGCAGCCGATTGAGCAAGGGATTCTGCTGGTTCAAAACGGCAAAATCACGGCGGTCGGCGATGCGCGAACCGTGCGGCTGACGGCGGAGGTCGTGCAGATTGACGCGGCGGGCAAAACGATTATGCCCGGTCTGGTTGATTCGCATTCTCATATCGGCGAACCGGCGGGCGCGGATGGATCGAACCCGATTCAGCCGGACGTTCGCATTTTGGATTCGGTCAATCCGCGTTCGGGCAGCATTCAACGCGCTCAATCGGGCGGCATTACGACGGTTAATGTGATGCCCGGTTCGGGGCATCTCGACAGCGGGCAGACGCTTTATTTGAAGCTGCGCGACGGTGCGGAGGCGATTGAAGATTTGCTGATTTACGATAAAACCGGCAAATATATGGGCGGCATCAAGTTCGCCAACGGCACGAATCCGATGCGAACCGGCGGCGGAACTTTTCCCGGCACGCGCTCGAAATCAGCCGCGCTGGTGCGCGAACAATTCGTCAAGGCGCGGGAATACGCCGACAAAATTAAAAAAGCCGGAACGGATAAATCGAAACTGCCGCCGCGCGATTTGGCTTTGGAGACGCTCGCCGAAGTTCTCGACGGCAAACGGGTCGTGCATTTTCACACGCATCGCGCCGACGACATCATCACGATCTTGCGCCTGCAAAAAGAGTTCGGTTTCCGGCTCGTCCTGCATCACGTTTCCGAAGCGTGGAAAGTCGCCGACGAAATCGCCAAAGCAAAAATTCCGTGTTCGATTATTCTGATTGATTCGCCCGGCGGCAAGCTCGAAACGATGGACATTCGTTTTGAAACGCCCGCGATTTTAGATAAAGCCGGAGTTTTGTTCGGCTTTCACACCGACGATTACATCACCGATTCGCGGTTTTTTCTGCGCGAAGCGGCAATCGGTGTGCGCGGCGGTCTTGCACCGGAAAAAGCCCTCTACGCGCTGACGATGGCGAACGCGAAAATTCTCGATCTGGACAATCGCATCGGCTCGCTCGAAACGGGCAAGGACGCGGATTTTATCGTTTTATCCGGCGATCCGTTGAGCGTTTATACGCACGTTCTGCAAACGTGGATTGAAGGCGTAAAAGTTTTTGACCGCTCCGATCCGAAAGATTATTTAATCGCGGTCGGCGGCGACGGCGCGGGCAGAGACAATCTGCTCGACACGGATGAAAAGGAGGATCAATAATGCGAAATTCAAAATTCGAAATTCAAAATTTAGGAATTATATTTTTTGCACTTTGCATTTTGCATTTTGCATTTTTAACTGCGGTTTCCGCCCAAATTGCCGTTAAAGGCGAAACCGTCTGGACGATGGTGGGCGAGAATATCACGAACGGCGTGGTTTTAATCGGCGCAAACGGAAAAATCGAAGCGGTCGGCGCGGCTTCGCAAATCAAAATTCCGGCGAATTACAAAATCATTTCGGCGAAAGTCATCACGCCCGGATTGATTGACGCGCACACGGTCATCGGTTTGAACGGTTATATGAATCAGCCGCAGGATCAGATGGCTCTCGACGGTTCATCGCCGATGCAGCCGGAACTTCGCGCCATTGATGCCTATAATCCGCAGGAAAAACTGATCGAATGGGTCAGAAGTTTCGGCGTAACGACGATTCACACCGGACATCAGCCGGGCGCGTTAATTTCCGGGCAAACGATGATCGCCAAAACCTTTGGCAAAACGGCGGACGAGGCGACGATTACCCAAACCGCGATGGTCGCCGTAACTTTAGGCGAAAGCGCGTTGGCGAGCGGCGGTAAATCGCCCGGCACCCGCGCCAAACAAGCCGCGATGCTCCGCGCCGCGCTGGTTGGCGCACAGGAAAGCGCCGCCAAAAAAGAACCGTCGAGCGACATCAAAGCGGACGTAATGCTGAAGGTCATTCGCCGCGAAATTCCGCTGCTGATTACGGCGCACAAGGCGCAGGACATTATCACCGCGCTTCGACTCGCTAAGGAATTCAACATCCGAATCGTTCTCGACGGCGTTGCCGAAGCGCAGCTCGTGATGAACGAAATCAAGGCTTCCGGCTTTCCCGTCATCGTTCATCCGACGATGTATCGGGCATCGGGCGAGACGGAAAATCTGAGTTTGGAAGATGCCGCGAAATTAAAAGCGGCGGGAATTCCGATTGCCCTGCAAAGCGGTTACGAAGGCTACGTTCCGAAAACGCGCGTCGTGCTTTTTGAAGCCGGAGTCGCGGCGGCAAACGGTCTTTCACCAAAAGACGCGCTGGCGACGATTACGATTGACGCGGCGAAAATTATCGGGATGGACAAGCGCCTCGGCTCGCTCGAAAAAGGCAAAGACGCGGACGTGGCGCTGTTCGACGGCGATCCGTTTGAATACGCGACGCACTGCACGGGAACGATTATCAACGGAGTCGTCGTCAGCGAAGTCGTTCGCTAAATTTTCTAGAAGCCATCTCAAAAATGTGGTTCTTCGTTCAAAGTCCACGCCCCGCGCGTGTTTCCGTCGCGCTTCGCTGGCGGACGAAGACAAACTGAAGTTTGAACTCTGAACGAAGAACCACATTTTCGAGACAGCTCTTAATAACCGAAAAAGCCGAAGTTATCCGGGGACAACTTCGGCTTTTTTCGACTTCAATTGACGATTCAAAAATTACGGATTAACTTGCGATTTCAACCTTTGCGCGTTGGCTTTCGCGCCGAGCAGGGCGAGTTGTTTGGCTTGCGGCAGCAACTCGATGGCGCGTTTTAACTGCGTGTCGTATTCGTTGAAAACCTGAAACGAAGTTGTCGAACCGTAAGCGGCGGTAACGAGTTCGGTTCTTAAGGTGCGCTCAACGAATTCGCGTTCGCGGTCAACCTGCACCGCTGTGAAACCGTATTTGGTCGTCGCGTAATTTTTAAATTCCTGATAGATTTTTTCGTCAATCGGGAAATCGGCTTTTTTCAAATCGTATTCAAACGAAATCGGGCGGTCAACCTTATAGGTTTCGTAACCTTTAATTTTGCTGTAAGCCAAATCGAGCGAAAAGGCGAAAATCGGGTCGTTTAGTTTGCGCTGAAAACGCGCTTTTTCAACCGTAATCGTTTGCGATTTAACGGTTTCGTCCGGGTTGATGCCGTTGCCGCTGAAAACGCTTCTGCCCGCGTCGGTTTTGCTTTCCGCGCCCTTCGGTCGCTCAATCGGTTTTTCGGTTCGCAGACTGCCGCCTTCGTTGTAATAATCGTAAAGACTGCCGTCCGAATAATCGCGCTGCACCAGTCTGCCCGACGGCGTTTCGTATTTGGCGATGGTCAAAAGCAGCATCGAACCGTATTCAAGCGGAAACGGATTCGTCACCAAACCTTTGCCGAAAGTGCTTTCGCCGACGACTAACGCGCGGTCGTGATCTTGCAGTGCGCCCGCCAAAATCTCCGAAGCCGATGCCGAATTGCGGTTGACTAATAAAACAATCGGGGTCGTGTCGGGATTCGGATTGCTCGAAGTCGAAAGATTCGATGCGCCGTCAATTCTGCCTTTTTGATTGAAAACGGTTTGTCCTTGTCCTAAGAAAGTCATCGCCACTTTTTCGGCTTGATTAACGAGACCGCCGGGATTATTCCGCAAATCCAAAACAAGCTGCTGCATTCCCTGCGCTTTTAAAGCCTGCATCGCCAGCCGAAATTCGTCGAAAGTCGTCTGGTGAAAACCGCCGGTCATCGCCATATAACCGATGCCGGGACGAATCATATAGGCTTCCGGGACGGATGGCTGCGAGACGGCATCTCGGATAATGTCAACGGTTTCGCGTTTTCCGGTGTTGTAATGTTCGACGGTGATTTTCGCCGCCGTGCCGCGCGCGCCGATCAGAAAAGTTCTGACTTCGGAGAAGGATTTGCCGAGCATCGAAGTTCCGTTGACATCAACGATTTTGTCGCCGTAGCGAAGTCCGGCGCGGTTGGCGGGCGCACCTTCAAAAGTGGCGCGAATATAAGTAGCGATAACTTTGCCGTCTTTGTCGCTTAAATCGCCCAAAAGTGCGCCGATGCCGAAATACTGCGATTTCTGTTCGGTGCGAAACGCTTCAAATTCCTTGGCATCGAAATAATTCGAGTGCGGATCGAGCGTGTGCAGCATCGAGTCAATCGAAGATTTGAAAAGCTCGTTATATTCTAAAGTTTTTCCGCCGACGTGATGGTCTTCGATAATCGTCAAGGCTTCCGCCAAATCCTGTTCGACGTTTTCGACTTTAACTTTTTTGCCTGATTTGGTCGCGCCGACTTCATCGGAAGTTTTCGGCTTGCTGTTCGCGGCTGGCGGGTTTTGGGCGAAGGCGTTGGAAAAAAGAAAAGCGGCTAACACGAGCGAGCCGAAAAAGGTTGAATTTTTTTTCACTACAAAAATCTCCTGAAACTTTCTGCTTGCCGGGAAAAGGCAAATTTACTGAAAAATGATAACATTTCTTTGAGGAAAAAGCCGCGAAAATAGTTGCACGACGCGCCTTTAACCGGAAGCAAAGTTTTAACTCAGCCTCAAATCAAAATCAGGAGAAAACTTATGTTCAGACAAATTTCGATTTTACTTTTTATTTGTTTTGTCGGTCTGTCGGCATTCGCCCAAACCGGAAAATATACTGTTCCGGTCAAATGGGAAAGATATAAAGTCAGCGACAAAGATATTTCGATTTTGTTGCCGAAACTGCCGGTTGTAACAGGCAACAGTGATGTTTGCCGCGAACAGGAATCGAAAGAAATCGCCGTTTACGCTGACCAGACAGTTTACGGATTAACGATTACCTCAAAGAGAAAAGAAAAATATCCTGACTACTGCACTCAAAAAAAAGGATTTGATAAAACGAATTTTGCCGATAGATTAGTAGAACTTAAAAGCAGTTTGACAGAATCAACGGAAACGAGCTTTAAGCAAAACAATTTAACCGTCAGTAAAATTTCGGGAAAAATAAATACTTATTGGCTAATCAACGATTTTGATAATAAAAGATGGTTTGAAATGTGGATTGCGGGCGGAAGTGAAGAGAAAGCAGAAGTGAAAAACTTCATAAAATCAATTGTAATAAATAACAACGCGGAAGGCATCGAAATCAGCAACGGCGCAGATCGAACTTTCGGCGATGAAACCGTGAAAACTGCTGAAGTAAAAGACGGAGATACCAAAGCGATAATCATTCCGGTAAAACCGCAGCCGAAATACACGGATGCGGCGCGGAAAGCTAACACTCAAGGGACAATTACGCTAAAAGTTACATTTTTGGCAAACGGTGGAATAGGCAATATAACTATAGTTGACGGACTGCCTTACGGTTTAACCGAGCAGGCGATTTATGCAGCAGCACGGCTCGTTTTTATTCCGCCGAAACAAAACGGTATTTCTTACGCAGTATCGAAAACAATTACTTACTCTTTCACCATTTATTAAAAATGTCTCACCTGCTCGAAGTCAAAAATCTACAAACTCATTTCCCGACACGCGGCGGATTGGTGAAAGCCGTCAACGATGTCAGTTTTTATATCAACGAAGGCGAACTCGTCGGGCTGGTCGGCGAATCGGGCTGCGGGAAATCAATCACCGCGCTTTCGATAATGCGGCTTGTTTCGCCGCCGGGGAAAGTCGTCGGCGGTTCGGTCAAATTCAAGGGTGAAGATTTACTGAAAGCGTCTGAAGATCGGATGCGCGAGCTGCGCGGCAACGACGTGGCGATGATTTTTCAAGACCCGATGACCTCCTTGAATCCGGTTTACACGGTCGGCGAACAAATCGCCGAAGCGTTGCGGCTGCATCGCAAATTAGATAAAAAAGCGGCTTGGACGGCGGCAATTGAAGCGATGAGAGAGGTTTCGATTCCCGATCCGGCGCGGCGTGTCAACGATTATCCGCACCAGCTTTCCGGCGGAATGCGCCAGCGCGTGATGATTGCGATGGCGTTGGCTTGCAATCCCGAATTATTGATTGCCGACGAACCGACGACGGCTTTGGATGTCACGATTCAGGCGCAGATTTTAGAATTATTAAACGAGTTGCGCCAAACTCGAAAGCTCGCCGTGCTTTTAATTACGCACGATTTGGGCGTGGTCGCCGAAGTCGCCGACCGAGTTTGCGTGATGTATACCGGCAGAATCGTCGAAGAATCGGGCGTTGACGAATTGTTCGAGCAGCCGAAACATCCTTACACGCAAGGACTTCTGAAAAGCGTCCCGAAACTGCGCGGCATCGGCGAAGCCAAAGAAACCAGGCTTTCGACGATTGAGGGAACCGTGCCGAGTCCGACGAATCTGCCGCGCGGCTGTCATTTCGCGCCGCGCTGCGAATTTCGGATGGAGGTTTGCACCGAAGGCGTGATTCCGCTTTACGAATTGAAAAACGATGTCAAAGTGCGCTGCGTTCTTTACGATAAAAACAACATCGAACGCATCAAACAGGATTTGATTGATAAGTAAAAAATAAAAGCAAATAAATTTATGAGCCGAAATTTAGCGGTCAAAGAAAGTTTGATGTCTGAAGCCGAATATCTGGCTTTTGAAGAAAAATCGAAAATCAAACACGAGTTTATGGACGGCGAGATTTTTTCGATGGCGGGCGCGACACGAAAACATAATCTTGCTACAAACAATATCGCCCGTGTTTTGGGTAATCAACTTGAGTAGGACTTTCGCTTAGAAATGTCTAAGTTGTTGAAATATAAGAACTTATACTAAACAAAACTTTTTAGCTAACAGCTTTAGATTCAAGTAGTTACATATTTTCAAGCGAAAGTCCTATTGAGGAAAGAGACTGTGAAGTTTATTCGAGCGATTTTCGTGTGCGCGTCAGAAACGGACATAATGTTTATCCTGACGTGGCGGTCGCCTGTGAAAAGATTTTGACTGAAGACGATGACAAAACTCTGTTAAATCCGATTGTCGTTTTTGAAGTGTTATCCAAATCAACTGAAAAACGCGACCGAAGCGATAGAGCCGAAGATTATTATCGCTTATCATCTTTGCAAGACTACATTTTAGTTTCGCAGTATCGCGTTCGCGTCGAACATTTTTCACGGCAGAAAAATAACAAATGGATATTGGAGATCTACGAAGATTCACAAGATACTCTTGAACTGGAATCAATCAACTGCCAAATTCCATTAAAACTAATTTATCTGAAGCTGAAACTATCGCCGCTGAAATTAGTCGAAAAAAAGAAGAATGGAAAATAGCGTAGTAAAAACTGAAAAATCCGAACTTCTCGACGTGCGAAATCTCGTCAAATATTTCCTGATTGACAACAGCGATGATGTCATCAAAGCGGTTGACGGCATTTCATTCGACATCAAAGCGGGCGAAACTTTGGGTTTGGTCGGCGAATCGGGCTGCGGGAAATCCACCGTCGGGCGATGTCTTTTGCGTCTGCACGAGCCGACGAGCGGCGAAGTTCTTTTTGAAGGAAAAAACATCGTCGGTTTGCCGAACCGCGAAATGCAGCATCTGCGGCGCGAGATGCAGATTATTTTTCAAGACCCGTATGCTTCGCTGAATCCGCGTCTTTCGATTCTTTCAATCGTCTCCGAACCTTTGAAAATTCACGGCATCGGCTCAAAATCGGAGCGGGAAGCGCGAACGGCGGATTTGTTGAGTAAAGTTGGACTCGATCCGAATTATATGCG
The DNA here is from genome assembly GCA_043768465.1 of Pyrinomonadaceae bacterium. GTDB lineage: Bacteria > Acidobacteriota > Blastocatellia > Pyrinomonadales > Pyrinomonadaceae. The sequence goes on along the minus strand of JAYVKL010000131.1, from coordinate 21,158 downwards.
GCGTTACCCGCACGAATTTTCCGGCGGGCAAAGGCAGCGCATCGGCATCGCGCGGGCGTTGGCGTTGAATCCGAAGTTGATTATCTGCGACGAGCCGGTTTCGGCGTTGGACGTTTCCGTGCAGGCGCAGGTCGTCAATCTGCTTCAGGATTTACAAGCCGAATTCGGTTTGACGTATCTTTTCATCTCGCACGGTTTGGCGGTCGTCGAGCATATTTCAACGCGCGTCGCCGTAATGTATTTGGGGAAAATCGTCGAAATCGCCGAAGGACGCGAGCTTTACGACGCTCCGCTGCATCCTTACACCAAAGCACTCTTGTCGGCGATTCCGGTTGCCGATCCGAAAAAGAAGCGTGAAAGAATAATCTTGAAAGGCGACGTGCCGACTCCGATCAATCCGCCGTCGGGCTGCCGATTTCGCACGCGCTGTCCGCTGGCGATTGACGAATGCGCGAAAGTCGAGCCGGAATTGCGCGAGATTACGCCGAATCATTTCGCGGCGTGTATTCGCGTCGAAGGTTACGACACGGTGCGGACGGCGTTGTAAAAAACCGTCGCCGTCCTGAAAAATTGAAACGCCCGCCGCGAAAATAGCGTATCACCAATCAAAATCAGCGTTATCTATTTTTCAAACCTAAAAATCCAAACCTAAAATTACGGAGGAAATAATCTATGAATGAAGATTTACCGAACCGAACCGGCGGCTTTCCGGGCGAAAATCAGGCGAACGAACAGGATTGGCAAGCACCGCCGCCGCCGTTGGATAATTACCGGGCGGATGAGCCGCCGCAAATGTCCGAAGTCGGAACTTTGGGCAGCGTCTTTTTTGAACCGGGCAGAGTTTTTGAAGATTTGCGCCGCAAACCGCGTTTTATCACGGCATCGCTGATCTGCGCCGTTTTAATCACGATGTTTATCGGCGCGTTCAACTCGAAAATCGGCTACGAGCGCGTCGTCAGCGAACGTTTGGCAGCGAGTTCGTGGTTTCAGAATCAGTCGCCCGAAATGCAGAAGACGATGATTCAGCAGCAGAGCAGCCCGATTACGCAGTATATTACGATGGCGGTTGCGCCGCTTGCCGTGCTGATCTCGTTTCTGATCGGCGGCTTGATTTATTGGGGCGGTGTCAACGCGATGGGCGGTTCGATGAGCTATTTACGCGGCGTTTCCGTCTGGGCGTATTCGAGCTTTCCGCCGTTCGTCGTCTCGATGCTGGCGAATCTGCTGATTTTGTTTCTGAAATCGCCGGACGACATTGATTCGGTCGCCTCTCAACAAAGTCTGATTCACGCCAATCCGACGTTTTTTATCAATATGAAGACGATGCCGGTTCTCGGCGCACTACTCGGCACGTTCGATTTGTTTTATATTTGGGGCTGGGTTTTAGCGGCAATCGGACTGCGAATCGTCGGCAAAATCTCGACGGGCGCGGCTTGGGGAATCGTGTTGCTGGTCGCGCTTTTGAACATCGCTTCGCGGGTCGTCGGCGCATTGTTTCAAGGCTGAAACGTAAAATATGACCTAACAAAATAAAGCGGCTGATTATTCATCAGTCGCTTTTTCGGCATTTGAGTTGTCTTGAATGAAACCGCCGGATGCCGGTTCCGGTTAAAATTTATTCGTAGCGCAGAGACTCAATCGGGTCGAGCCGCGCCGCTTTCCACGCCGGGAAAAGTCCGAAAATTATGCCGATGCCGACGCTGGCGAAAAAGCCGACGACCGGCGCCCAGAGCGGAACGTAAGATGGAAAAACGAGCGCGATTAAAAGTGTCAAACCCCAGCCGATCAGCAAACCGATGAGTCCGCCGAAACCGGTTAAGGTCGCAGCTTCGATGAGAAATTGCAGTAAAATGTCCGACTGTTTCGCGCCGACCGCTTTGCGAATGCCGATTTCCCTGGTTCGTTCGGTGACCGAGACGAGCATAATGTTCATTACGCCGATGCCGCCGATCATCAAGCCGACCGACGAGATGACGACCATCGCCAAGGCGACGTATTGCGTTATCGAGCGAAAAGTTTCGATGATGCTGTCGGCGGTTTCCAGACTGAAATTGTTTGCTTCGCCATATGGAACCTGGCGGCGAACGCGCAAAAGGTCCTGCACCTGATCTTTGGCTTCGCTCAGTCTGCCTTCGCGGGCGATGGCGAGGATAAACAAATCCTGCGAGTTAGGTTTGATGCGCTGCGCCGAACCCATCGGCATATAAATGACGTTGCTCTGGTCGTTGTCGCCGCCGCCGCCGCCGAAAAGCTGTTCTTTTTTATCGAGAACGCCGATCACGAGAAACTCGCGCCCGCCGATTTCCAGCGTTTCTCCGAGCGGCGATTTATATGGAAAATAGCCGTCCACCACCGCCGAACCGATCACGGCGACATCTTTGGTTTCATCGCTTTCCGACTGCGTAAACCAGCGTCCCTGAATCAAAACTTCGCGGGTTGATTTGTCTATATTCGGAAACGTGCCGCTTAATTTAACCGAAGAGGAAGTTTTGCCGTTCTTCCCGACGATCATCGTTTTCTGTCCCCAGCGATTGCTCGAAACGTCGAGAAACGGAATCGCCGCTTCGATGGTCGGCAATTTGTCGAGGGCTTGGGCATCTTCGAGCGTCAGAGGTTTTCGCATTCTCTCTTCCCGCGAACGTCTGCCGGTCGAAAAGCCGACTTTGAATTTATACAGAAAAATCGAGTTCGTCCCGAACGATTCGACTTCTTTAGTCACGGCGGTGTCAATGCCGCTGATAATCGAGGAAATCAGCATCACCGTAATCACGCCGATAACCACGCCGATAATCGTCAAAAAAGAGCGCAGTTTGTTCGAGCGCAAAGTGGCGAACGCCATTTTGAAGTTTTCGATGAACGTGTTTCCTAAAAATTTCATTGCCTTAAAGTTTTACCAGATCGTCGTCAGATTCGCCGCCCGAATTTTGCCGTCGCGGGTGACGAGCGGCAAATCCAGATACAAAGCCGTCGCCGCAATAATGCGGTCGGGCATATCGGGAACGGCGGTTCGCGGAATCCGCCGCAAAACCTGCGTGACGGCTAAATCAATCGAAACCAACTCGAAATTACTCGTCGGATTTTTTAATTCCTTCAGCAAATCAACCAAATCCTGTTCGGGCAAACGCCCTTTTTCAATCAGATAAGCCATCTCGACCAGCGTCATCGCCGAGACGTAAATCGGTTCGCCCGCGTCGGTCGCGTTTCTCATCGCTTGTCTGGCAATCGAAGAAATATTCGGCGATTTAGCCAGAAACCAAATTGCCGAATGCGTGTCGGAAACTACAGCTTTCGTTAGAAATCCTCACGGGGAAAATTTCCCCACATTTCCCGTCGCGCCTCGTCAATGTCTTCAGCCGAAATGTCCACGCCTTTCCACATTCCTTCCAAACTACGGCGCGGCTTGCCGCCGTTCGACCTTTCTTTATATTCCAAATATTCGGCGAAATTCAACAACTCGCGCTGTCGTTCCGCCGGCAAATTTTCGACGCGCTCGATAATGTTTTCTACTACAGTCATAAAATTTCACCTCTGAAATTATTTTAACTCAGTCCGCCCGCAATGCTTCAATCGGGTCGAGCCGGGCGGCTTTCCACGCCGGAAAAAGTCCGGCGAGCATTCCGACAATCGCCGAACTGCCGATGGCTAAAACTATTGACCACCACGGAATACTCGTTTGAAAAATAAATTTCGTGATAATAAAACCGAGCAATTCGGCGATCAGCAGACCGATCATTCCGCCGATTGCCGAAAGGGTCGCGGCTTCGAGCAGAAATTGTTTCAGAATATCCGATTGCCGCGCACCGAGACTTTTTCGGATGCCGATTTCTTTGGTGCGCTCGGTCACGGCGACGAGCATAATGTTCATAATAACGATTGCCCCGACGATCAGAGCGATTGCCGGAACCGCCAGAATCACCAGAAACGTCGGACCTAAAATGCGGTCGCGGATGCCGGTAATCGCGTCGGGCGTGATGATTCCGAAGTTGTCTTTTTCGCCGGTCGTCAGTTTGCGCTTGATTCGCAAAAGCGTTCTAACTTCGTCAACCGCGTCGTTAATCGCAAAATTGGCTCGCGGCACGGCTTCGTAAAACAGGTAGCGATTATATTTGAAGCCGCCGAAATTCGCGCCGTAGGTTTTCAAAGGAAGCTGGATAAAAACATCCTGCGGCTGACCGAAAATTGTGCCTTTGGCGGTTTGCACGCCGACCACGCGATACGGAATGCCGCGCATCACGATTGCTTCGCCGAGCGGCGAGCCGAACGGGAAAAGTTTAGCGGCGACATCCGCGCCGATGTAGGCGACGCGCATCGCGTTGTTATTTTCGGTGTCGGTAAAATATCTGCCTTCGGCAACGTCCAGCTTTTCGATTTCGCCGATAATCGGTTCGGCTCCGTCAACGCGCACGTCTTCCAATTTCAACTCGCCGTTTTTGGCATCAACATTGCTTCCGCCGGCTTTCATTCCCATTAATTCGATGGATTGGGCGCGTTCCTTGACGAAGTTGTAATCCTCGAAATCCAATTCCTTGTTGCGCCGCTGCGCTTCGTTGAGCGTGTCGGTGTCTTTGAAATCGTCGAAACTGAACCGCTGCACGGTAATCAGATTCGAGCCGATTCCGGCGATTTTTTCGTCAACGTATAAATTGAAACCCTGAAGCAGCGACAGCACGACCATAAACGCCGCGACCCCGATAATCATTCCGAGCAAAGTCAGAAACGAGCGCAGTTTGTGCGACCAAATCGCTGCGAAAGCCAGTTTGAATGTTTCAGCAAAATTCATAATTAACGAATAATGGATAACGGATAATGGATAATGAATAATGTTTGGAAATACAATGAATTTCCTGCAAAATTATCCATCATCCATTATCCGTTATCCATTACTTAATTCTCTCATCCTTTTCAATCTCACCGTCCCGAATCGTGATGATACGGTGCGCTCGTTCGGCGATGTCGTGTTCGTGCGTCACTAAAATAATCGTATTGCCGTCCGAATGCAGCTTCTCGAACAACGCCATAATTTCCGTACTCGTTTTCGTGTCGAGTGCGCCGGTCGGTTCGTCCGCGAGCAGAATCGAAGGATGATTGACGAGCGCGCGGGCGATGGCAACGCGCTGCCGCTGTCCGCCGGAAAGCTCGTTCGGGCGATGCAGAGTTCGGTCGCCCAATTCCACCGAGGCTAAAACCGCGCTGGCGCGTTCGTGCCGCGCACTCGAACCCATTCCGGCGTAAATCAGCGGCAATTCGACGTTGTGCAAAGCCGTGGCGCGGGCGAGCAAATTAAAAGTCTGAAAAACGAAGCCGATTTCTTTATTGCGAATCGAAGCCAACTCGTCGTCGGTCATCGTCGAAACCAGATGCCCGTTAATCCAGTATTGCCCTTTCGACGGCGAATCGAGACAGCCGATCAGGTTCATCAAAGTTGATTTGCCCGAACCGGAAGGTCCGATGATGGCGAGATATTCTCCCTTCTTAACTTCAAACGAAACGCCTTTGAGCGCGTGGAGCAGTTCGGTTCCCATCTGATACGATTTCCAGATGTTCCGCATCGAAATCAAAGATTCCGGCGCATCTTCGGTAATGCTGTTGCTTGATTGTTTGAATGCTTCGTTTGCCGCCATAGTTCAGGTTCCAGGTTTCAGGTTTCAGGTTTCAGGTTTCAGGTTCAAAGTTTGAAACCTGAAACCTGAAACCTGAAACCTGGAACCGAATTAAGATTTCGCCGCGTCGCCTTCTTTTTTCGTTTGCTGTTTGACGATTGCGCCTTCTTTTAAAGTGTTCAAAACGCGGCTCGGACCCGTGATAACCTGTTGTCCTTCGGATAATCCGCTGACGATTTGAACGTCCGATTCGCCCGTGATGCCGGTTTCGACTTCGACGAATTTCGCTTTGTTGCCGTCCAAAACGTAAACGCCTTTGATGGTTTTCGGTTTGCTGCCGGCAGTCGCGCTTGCGCCGTCGCCCGGAATCGTCGGCGAAGGCGATGCGTCGGGCTTTTTCTCGATGACGGCTTGCAGCGGAACGGAAATGACGTTCTGCACCGTTTTCGTCGTAATCACGGCGGTCGCGCTCATTCCCGGACGCAGGCTGTCGCGCATTTCCTCGGTCATCTCGATGAGTTGAATGACGACGCGAAACTCTTTGGCTTCCTGCACGTTGATGTTGGTGGAAAGCCCGCCGGAAGTCTGCGATTTGCCGACGGCGAGCGGCGTTTTCTGCGTTACCTTACCGACGATTTCCTTGTCGCCGAAAGCGTCAACTTTGATTTTCACCGGCTGCCCGACTTCGACTTTATCAATCTCGGTTTCGTCAACCTTGACTTCGACGTTGACCGTTGACATATCGGCAATCGTCAAAAGCGCAGTCGTCGAAAGCCCGGCGACGGCGAAGGTTCCGACTTTCGACGGAATCTCGGCGATAATGCCGCTGATCGGCGCGACCTGCAAAGTTTTATCGCGCTGATTTTTCTGCCCGCTCAAAACGGCGGCTTGCTGTTCGGAGCGTTTGGAACTGGCGTTCGCGCTCAGGTTCGCCGTGTCAATTCCGCGCCGCGCGTCTTTGACGGCGACTTGCTGCTGACTGGCTCTGGCGATTTGTTCGTTCACCTGTTTCTCCGCCACCGAGACGGCACTTTTTTGTCCGTTCAGGCGGGCTTGGGCGTTTTGCAGCGAGACTTCCGTTTTCGTTACTTTGTCTCTGTTCTGGTCGTATTCGAGTTTGGAAATCACGCCCTTTTCGACTAATTCCTCCGACCGCTTCAATTCCCGGCGGGCGATTTCCAGATCAACCTGCGCCTGCCGAACATCGGCTTGCGAGGCGACGGTTTGGATTTTAGCCGATTCAACCTGCTGTCGCGCCGTATCAACTCCCGCCTGCGAAGCGAGCAGACTCTGCTGCGACTGCGCCAACTGATTTTGCGCCGCCGTCACCTGCGAGCGCGTCACCTGCATTTCATTTTGCGAAGCCTGATAAGCGGCGAGCTGCGCGTCGGTATTCGACTGCAACTGCGTCGGGTCGAGTTTGACGAGCGGCGTTCCGGCTTTAACTTTATCGCCCTCTTTAACGTAAATATCTTCGATTCTGCCCTGCACTTCGCTCGTCAGATTCATAAACTGAATCGGGCGAACTTCGCCCGAACTCGTCACGGTCGAGCGTAGTTCGCGGCGCGTCTCGACTTTGACGACGGTAACCTCCGGCGTGTCTTTGCGCGTGGCGAAAACGCTGGCGATAATAACGGCGATTAGTAAAACGGCGGCGGACGCGCCGATTATAATTTTCGTTTTGCGGCTCAAAGCCATATCTTTATTGTTCCTTTTGAAAGAGTGAAATCTCCGAACCTGAAATTTTGCGGAGTAAACCGTCACCGCCGAACAGGTTGTCAGCATCGTGTTTTTTACGCTTGCCGCCCGACAAAGTTTCAAAAACTATCGCGGAATCGCTCCGAAGAGTTTGAAATTAAAATCGAAAGACCGAATAATTATCGCTCCGATTATCTTTACCCGCGCTTGACGATTGGCGATTGGCAAAATACGGGTTAAAATGTCTGTGCCGTCAACGAATGATAGAACGTCGGGTTTATACTAAATGATAAATTGCCAAACCTGCGGAACGCCGAATTTGAAGGCTTCGCAATACTGCGATGAGTGCGGCGCGAAACTGATGAATAAAGAAGACGAAACCGATGACTCGCCGGGTTACGAAACGCAATTTTCCGACGTGCCGGTTTTCAAATCGTCGAACGTCACCTCGGTCGGCATTCCGAACATTCAACAGGTCATCAGAGATGCCGAACTGAGTTCTGCCGAAACCGAAAGACGAAAAGCGAAGAATGTTCACGCGACCCTGCTGATCGAACGCAGCGATTCGGTCGGGACTGAATTTCAAATCATCGCCGACGAATGTTTGATCGGACGCTGGGACGCAGACAACGGAATTTTTCCCGACGTTGATTTAGACCGACACGACCCGGAAGCGAAAATTTCCCGCCGCCACGCGCGGATTTTGTATCGCCGAGGTCAGTATTCGATTGAAGATTTAGGCTCGACCAACGGAACTTACGTTAATCGCGGGCGGCGTCTGATTCCTGGCAGCGGACAGATTTTAAAAGACGGCGACGAAGTAATCGTCGGCAAAACTTTTTTGCGGTTTTATATCAGCCAATAAATACAAAAACTAAAAAGATGGTCTATTGTCACGAGTGCGGCGAACAGGTCGCAGAAAATGATGTTTTTTGCCCGTATTGCGGAATAACTTTGGCGGCGGCGAACACCGCCGGAGTTGCGCTGCCCGAAGTTTCGGTCGGCGGACAGTCGAAACCGGCGGCGGACGCGAAACCGTTCGAGACGGCGGCGGTACCATCAGTTCCGGCTGCCAATTACCAAAACGCCGATTTTGCCAATGATATAACGGCGGAAAATTTAGATTTGTCCGCCGAATCTTTTGCCGTGCCGTCGGAGATTCCTCAAATTTCCGAAGCGGAAGTATCGCCGCGCTTCGGTCAATCGGGTAATTCTCCGGTCGGTTCCGCGACCGCCGCCATCGAAACAATCAAGCCGGTCGAGAGTATTTCGGCGGACAAAATTGTTCCCGAAAATGCGAAAGTTTCTGAAAAATCTCCAACCGGCGAACAAAAGGCGATTGAAGAAATTAATCTGAGTCCGGTTTTTGTCGAAACGGAAGGCGAGAGTAAACCGGCTGCCGCACCGAACGAATTACCGAACGAATCTTCGCTGACGGACTTTGAACGATCCGCAGTCGAGGAAATTTTACCGCCCGCCGCACCGGAAACTTCGGTTGACGAAATCGAGACGAATGCGCCGCCCGTCAATTTTGATGTCAACGCTTTTGATGCGAAACCCGCCGCCGATTACGACGAAGATGTCGAAATGGAACGGGCATTCGCCCAATCAACGACCACGCCGGCGGCGGCTGAACCGAAGTTTGAAATTCCGCCGGTCGCCGCCAAGCCGATTGCGATGCCGTCAATTGATTTGCCCGTCGAAGAACAATTTCCGCCGTCGCGTTTCGATTCGGTGAGCATTATGGAAAAGCCCGCGCCGGTCGCGGAAAAAGCGTCGGAAATCGAACCCGCGATTCCCGAAAAAGTTCCGCCCATCGCCGAAACGCCGGCGGCGGCGGCGAAAAATCCTTTTACCCAGCCGAATCTCGGCGGCAGCGACACGGACGGGTCAAATAAAAAGAAACTCAAACCGCTCGACGAAGGCACGGTTCTGAACGGGCGTTACGAAATCGTCCGCAAAATCGGCGGCGGCGGAATGGGCGCGGTTTATCTCGCGTCCGACAAAAATCTGGGCGGCGTTCTCCGCGCCGTTAAAGAAATGGTGCAGTCCTACATCGAAGAGGAACAGCAGGACAAAGCCGTCAACGATTTCAAACGCGAGTCCCTGCTTTTGACTTCGCTCGATCATCAATCAATTCCGACGATTTACGATTATTTTTTCGACGAAAAGGAAGCCAGATTTTATCTGGTGATGAAATATATCTCCGGCGGCGATTTGTCTTCGCGGTTGCGTTCGGCTCCGACCGGACGAATTGACGAAGCCGAAGTTACTAAATGGGCGGCGCAGATTACGGATGTTTTAGACTACCTGCACAACCGCCAGCCGCCGATTGTTTACCGCGATTTGAAGCCCGCCAACATTATGATTGATGCCAATTCCGGGCGCACGATGCTGATTGATTTCGGCATCGCCCGCTGGGTCAATAAAGAGGAAAAAGGGGTCACGGCGGTCGGCACGATGGGCTATGCGCCGCCGGAACTTTTCAGCGGCAACGTCGAATCGCGCTCGGATATTTACAGCTTGGGTTCGACGATGTTTCATCTTTTGACCGGAGCCGACCCGCAAAGCAATCCGCTGCTTATTTTCGATTTTCAAAAAAACCCGCGCCCGCGCCAGATCAATCCGCAGTTGTCCGACCAGATGGAAAGGATTCTGATGCGGGCGGTCGAATACAGTGCCGACAAGCGTTTCGCGTCCGCCGCCGAACTGCGGCAACAGCTTGAAGAACACCTCGAAAATCTGAAAAAAGGAACGGTTACTTTCGGAGTCAAAGAGGCTCCGGCGGCGGTGGCTTTGTCGGATCAGCCGGTTTTCTGCGGTTTTTGCGGGCAGAAAATCGTGGCGACCGATATGTTCTGCGCGTTCTGCGGGGCGCAGCAGCCGCTCGCACAGCCGGGCGTTCACTCGGAAAGTTACGCGCCGCTGCCTTTGACAGCGCAGCTTTTGATTATCGGCACGAACGAACTCGAACAACCGGCGTTTCGGCTGGAAAAAGATGAAAATCTGGTTGGCAGACGCGATCCGCAATCGAACATTTTCCCGGAAGTTGATTTGTCGAAATACGATCCGCAAACGAAAATCTCCCGCCGCCACGCCCGCATCTGGCGGCAGGGCGGCGAATTTATGGTTGAAGATTTAGGCTCGTCAAACGGCACTTATCTGCTGCCCGTCGTCAGCGATACCGTGCGGCTTCAGCCGCGTCAACCGCAGCTTTTAACCAACGGCGATAAAATCAGATTAGGTGATACGACTCTGCATTTTATTCTCGGATAGAAAAGTTGGTTTCAGGTTTCCGGTTCTAAGTTTCTGGTTGGAAGCAGCAAGCCTGAATCTGAAAGCTAAACTTTTATACCAGAAACCTGAAACCTGAAACCTGGAACTAGAAACCCAAAAGATGAACGCGAGAGTGGAAAGAGCCGTCCCGACAACCCGAACGAAACCCGAACCCGTCATCGTTGATTTCGATGGCGAGCGTTTGAAAGCCCCGTTTTTACTGCGCTGCGGCGCGATTCTGATTGATTATATTCTGCTCGTCGCCGTTCCCGTCGTCAGCCTTTTAATCGGCAAGAGTTTTCAATACGACGGCGCAAAACTCTTAAACAACCAAGTCAGCAGTGCTGGCTGGCTGATTATGATTTTGTTCGCCATCACGAACTTCGTGATTTTCCCGATGTTCAGCGGACAAAGCATCGGCAAAATGCTGACCGGCTTACAGGTCGTCAAAACCGACGGCAGCATGGCTTCGTTCAGCCGCCTTCTGATTCGGCATCTGCTCGGTTACCCGTTGACGATTTTAACCGCCGGTTTGGGTTTTCTGTTCGCCGTTCTAAACTCGAAAGGACGCGCTCTGCACGATTTTTTATCGGGAACGGTGGTGGTTTACGGGCGAAAACGAATTGAGAAAGCTTGAAAATTACGAATTACGAATTGAGAAAACTCTTGACATTCGATTTTATTGTGAAATATAAAATTTTGCGTTCCTGGACTTTAAATAATATTTCTAATGAAGATCGTCAACCATAATTCGTAATTCGTAATTCGTAATTGATTTTATGCCGCAACTACTCGTCAAAACCGCCGACCGTCCGACCGATAAGGTTTTTTTGTCGCGCCTGCGGACGACTATCGGACGTTCCGCCCGCAGCGATGTTTGTATTCCCGATGCGTTTGCCTCGCGTCTTCACGCCGAAGTGCGGCAGGAAGGCGATGCTTTTTGGCTGCTCGATTTGGGTTCGGCAAACGGCACTCGCTACAATGGTTCGCCGGTTTCAGCACCGATTCCGCTGACTTCCGGCGGCGAAATTCAAATCGGCGAAACCTCGATTGTTTTTGAAGACGAACGGCTGCGGGAAAGCAAAAACTCGACGCTTATCGCCGATAACACCGAAGCTCTCGACCCTTCGCAGACGATTGCTTTTAACCGCAGCACCAGTCCGACGGCGGAGATTCTCAACTCGCAATTTTCCACGCGCACCGAATTGTTGGCTTTAATCGGCAAAGTCGGTGTGGCACTGCTTTCGTCGAGCGGTTTGGACGAAACGCTCAATCAAGTCGCTTCTTTAGTTTTTGAAGCCGTTCCCGCCGAACGATGCGTGATAATGCTGCGCGACGAAACGGCGGACGACGGAATGAAAATCGCCGTGGCGCGTTTGCGCGGCAGGGACGAACGCATCGAAGAAGTCCGCATCAGCCGCACGGTGATGGACGAAGTGTTGAAAAAAGGCAATTCCGTTTTAACCTCCGACGCGCAGCACGATCCGCGCTATGCCAGCCAAACGATGATGCTGCTCGGCATCCGTTCGGTTTTAGCCGTGCCGCTGAGTGTCGTTCATAACGAAGTTTTCGGAATTATTTACGCCGATTCGCCGACCGACAAAGCTAGTTTTTCCGAAGAACATCTGAATATCCTGACGACGCTGGCTTCCGTCGCGGCAATTCGGGTGGAAAACGCCGAACTGCTGGAAGAACGCTTCGAGAAAGAACGCATTAAACGCGAACTCGAATTGGCGACCGAGATTCAGCAGCGGTTTCAGCCGTCCGCGCCGCCGATTGTGGACGGCTACGAGTTTCAGGGAATTTCATTCTCGTGCTATGAAATCGGCGGCGACTACTACGATTTTATCCCGACCGGCGATGGCAAAATGCTGATTGCCCTCGGCGATGTTTCGGGCAAGGGAACCGCCGCCGCGCTTCTGATGTCGAGCCTTCACGCCGCGATTCACGGTCAGGTCGCCGCCAAAACGTCCCTGCATCAAACGGTGAAATCGGTCAACGAATACCTCGCCGAAAACACGCCGACCAATCGTTTCGTAACGCTTTTTATCGCCGAACTCGACCCGCAGACGGGCGTTTTGAATTACATCAACGCCGGACACAATCCGCCGCTCATCGGACACGTTGACGGCACGGTTAAATTATTGGAATCAGGCGGATTGCCGCTCGGAATTATGCCGACGGCGGAGTTTGAAGTCGGGCAAACCAGACTGGAATCCAACGAAGCTCTGGTTATTTATTCGGACGGCGTTTCGGAAGCGAATAATTTGAAGGGCGATGAATTCGGAATGGAAAGATTGATTCAAGTCGTCAGCAAAAACCTCAAAGCATCAGCCTCCGGCTTGCGCGATAAAGTCGAATCCGCGCTATCCGCCTTCACGCAAACCGCGCCTGCCAATGACGATATAACGCTCGTGATTGTAAAAAGAAAGTAAAATTTGGTGATTCTATGAATTCTGTAAAACTTTTTGAGGCAGCAGTTAAGGTTGTCGGACTACTTTCCTTCGGACGTGGCGTTGGTGACTTAATTTCAGTCGCGTCCATTGTTTTAAATATAACGACCACATCGGTTACTTCTAATGATTATTACAATACTTTGAAATGGGGACTTATCTATATTTGCATAGGGCTTTTTCTATTGCGCGCCACATCTGTTGTAGTAAATTTTGCTTATCCTCGAAAAGAGAGCAAAGTAGAAGAGAATGTCTCAGACGAAAAGAAAAACTAACTAATCATCTGTTGAAGCTTTACACTGAACTTGCCATTTGTTCGGCGAAACGGCTGGCTTTCCACCAGTCAATCGTTTTTACCAAACCTTCTTCCAGACCGACGAGTTTTTCGTAGCCGAGCCATTCGACGGCTCTTTGATTGGAGGCTTGCGAATGTTTGACATCGCCTTTTCTTTCCGGCTGATAATCAGCGGAAACATCTGTTTTGCCGATTATTTTCTTGAGAACTTCCAATAATTCGTTCAGGGAAATGCGCTCGCTGTTGGCGACGTTCATCACCCGTCCGATGCCTTTCGAGGTTTGCGCGGCTTTGATATTGGCATCAACGACGTTGGCGATGTAGGTGAAATCTCTGGTTGTTTCGCCGTCGCCGTAGATAGTCGGAGTTTTATCCGCCATCAGCGCGTCCACAAAACGCGAAATAACGCCGGAGTATTGCGACGCGGGATTTTGGCGCGGACCGAAAACATTAAAATAGCGCAGGCAAAGCGTTTCCAAACCATAAACATTCGTGAAAACCTGGCAATAATACTCGCCCATCAATTTGGCGGCGGCATACGGCGACAGCGGTTCCGGGCGCATCGTCTCGATTTTCGGCAGCGTTTCCTGATCGCCGTAGGCGGAACTCGAAGCGGCGTAAACGACGCGCCTGACGTTGTTTTCTCTGGCTTTCAAAAGCAAATTAAATGTTCCGTTGACGCAGGCTCGATGAGTTTCCAAAGGATTTTCAACCGAACGCGGAACGGACGGCAGCGCGGCTTGATGAAAAATTATCTCGACGTTTTCAACCGCCTGAGCGAGTTTTGCATCGTCGTTTAAATCGCCTTCGATAAAATTGAAATCACCGTTGATCTCCTCCAAATTCTCACGAAAGCCGGTTATTAAATTATCCAGAATCACCACTTTCGCGCCTTGATTTATCAATTCGTCTGCCAGATTAGAGCCGATAAATCCCGCTCCGCCGGTTACGAGAACCTTATTTGTCAGTGCCATAATTTTTGTCAGAACAAAAGGAAAAAACAGATTAACACAGATTCAGAAAGATAAAAAAAGATGCGGAACAAAATTTTCGTTCCGCATCTTTTGCCCGACAATATCAAAAACTATCTTCCCACGCCGACGTATTCAAAACCCATCTCGCGCATATCATTCGGTTCGTAAATATTGCGAAGGTCGGCAATCTTCGGCGACTTCAGAAGCCGTTTGACTTTCACCATATCCAAAGCCCGAAACTGATTCCACTCGGTTACGATAATCAAAATATCGGCATCTTTGATGGCATCATATTCATCGGTCGCGTATTCGATGTCCGAAAGCAGATGCCTGGCTTCTTCCATCGCCACCGGATCGAATGCCTTGATTTTCGCGCCGCGCTTTTGCAGTTCACGGATAATATCGGTCGCCGGAGATTCGCGCATATCGTCGGTTTCGGGTTTGAAGGAAAGACCGAGAACGCCGATTTGCTTGCCGTTTATGTCGCCGAGAAGTTTTTCGATTTTCGGAATCATCGCCTGCCGCTGGAATTCGTTGGCTTTGATCACCGCGTCCACGACCGATGTTTCGACATCGTATTTATCGCCGACTTTGGTAAAAGCGCGGGTGTCTTTCGGAAAACACGAGCCGCCGTAGCCCGGACCGGGATGAAGAAATTTGCGTCCGATGCGGTTGTCCATTCCCATTCCGCGCGCGACATCGTGAACATCGCAGCCGATGGCATCGCAGAGGTTGGCGATTTCGTTGATAAAGGTGATTTTAGTCGCCAAAAAAGCGTTCGCCGCGTATTTGATAAGTTCGGCGGCTTCGAGCGACGTGATCACAACCGGCGTTTCAATCAGATAAAGCGGGCGATAGAGGTCTTTTAAAATTGCAATCGCGTCCGGTTCATTGCTGCCGACGACCACGCGGTCGGGACGCATAAAATCGTCAATCGCCGCGCCCTCGCGCAAAAATTCGGGATTCGATGCGACCCCGAAATTCGTTTTCGTCGTCTGATTTTCCGCGACGAATTCGCGCAGCCATTTTCCCGTGCCGACCGGAACGGTTGATTTCGTCACCAAAACCTTATAACCGTTCATCGCTTCGGCAATATCCTTCGCCGCCCGCCGGTAATAACTCATATCGGGCGAACCATCTTCTTTAGGCGGCGTTCCAACAGCCAGAAATACAACCAACGCCTGCTCGACGGCGGATTTAATATCGGTTGTGAAATGCAGTCTGCCCGCCTTTGAATTTTTTTCGACAATCTGGTCTAAACCGGGTTCGTAAATTGGGATAATTCCTTGGTTAAGCCGCTCGATTTTTTCTTTGTCAACGTCAACACAGGTAACTTCAACACCGAATTCGGCGAAACACGCGCCTGTCACCAACCCGACATAACCCGTTCCAATAACTGCAATGTGCATAATACAAAATTAAAATGGTTTATCTTGTTAGATAATTCACAATCCAAAATAAATTTATACGGGTCATATTTTTCAACATGACCCGTATAAATTTCTCACGTCAAGTTTGCGTTTGTAAAGATACAAAAGAAGACTACACGTTAAATTTTAGCGAGAAGGACTAACGACAATTGCGCCGCCGCCGACCTCCGTATTCGTGTCGCCATTGGTTGCTAAGAAAATAGCGGCACCGACGGCACCGCCCGCCGCCAACAGAATTGCGGCGATGGCACCGACACCCAAACCGGCAGTTGCCACCGGCGCGGCACTTCCCGGACGCAGACAAGGCTTGCAGCCCGTTTGCGACGGATTACCGTAAGTGGCATCGGTTCCGGCGGCTACCTGTTTGTCGGTCGAACCGTTTCTCAAAGTAACTAAACCGGTTGTCGTTTCGACATAAGTCTGAGCGCAGCGATCTTCGTCGCCGCAGCCGACATCAACGCCGAAGACGTTCGCCTGACCGGAATCCGCGATAACGGTCGAATTTCTGGTGGTCACGGTCGTTCCGACACCAGCGGCATTAGAAACACGAATTTTACCAGCCGCGAGCATTCCAACGATGCTGTTGTCGGTGAATCTCAAGGTCGCCGACGAATCGGAAAGAATTTCGACTCTTCCGTTTTTGCCTAAATTGACAACCGCCGACGAATTGGCTCCGGTGACAATCGTGCTGCCGGAAGTCAGGGTGGAATTGGAAACAACCGCTTGTCCATTAACGGAAACTTGTCCGGTGACGGTGATTTCACCCATCACATCGCCGGGAGCGGCAAATGCAATCATTGAAAAAGCACTCCAAACAGCGACGGCGGCTAACAATGTCAAAGATTTACGAATCAATTTTGTGCCGAGCATCATATTTAATCTCCTCCTGTATCAAACCTTATAAAAAGAATAGACCTTTCTTAGTTTATAATTTAAAAGCAAAATCATTCAAGAAAGGTCTTCAAAAAAAATTAGCGAGTCGGACTGATTACCGTGGTGCCGCCGCCCAAACTAATCCGATTGTTATTGGTCGTTGCCGCCACGATAATACCGACTGCCGCACCGCCCAAAATCAGTGCAAATATCAGCAAACCTTTGCCGCCGCCGCCGGATGTGTCATCATCGTCCTTAGTCTTACCAGCTGCCGTCGCCGATTCACCGGCGTTAAGTTTAGCGAGCGTTCCGTTGACGGTTTTGATATTCACCGGCTCGGAAGAATTGACAACAGTGATTTTTCCGGCTGACAAATCGCCGGTAACGCCTTTTTCACCGAACGATAAAGCTAAAATTGTATCCGGCGCGAGTTCGACCGTGCCGACTTTTCCCAAATTGATTAGCGCACCGGCGTTCCCCGGCGTGGCAATCGTGCTGGATGAAAAGATCGAGCGACCGTTTTGAACTGCTTCGCCGTTGACTTTGACGAACGGCGTTTCACCGCCGGCATTTTTGGTTGTAATCGTCAGTTCCCCGGCAATTCTTTCCGAATTTGCCAAAGCAAACATTGAGCAAGTGGTTACAATCGCAACCATTAAGCACGTTGAAAGTGCTTTTCGAATCCACAATTTACTATTCATATTTCTCCTCTTGTATCGCGTTGAATCAATAATTTCAAAAAACCAAGCCTTTGGAACCTTTACACGAATCACGGTGTAATGTCAATAAAATCCCGCAATCTGCGAAAAATTTCAAAGGCACGATTTAATTAGGTTTATAAACTTTTACAAAACCCAAAAGTCATTTAATTTATAACACATTCCCTGCGTAAATTTAAAGTTTCATTTGCGGGAAATTTTGCGTCCGAAATTTGGTATTCTTATACTTTTGGATTTAGATACGAACCCGAGCAGCGAATTTCCGGGTCACAAAAGAGAGCGTTATTTTCAAAAGGACAAAATGAAGCGAGAAATCGCTTTGTTTAATGATTATCTCGAAGCGGGAATTTTTCGATAATCTCTATAATGTTTTCAATGACGGCGGGGAAATCGAAAAAAGTTTGCAGCATCAACGGTTTGATTCGGTTTGATACGGCTTTTAACTTTTGCGGTGAATAATTAAATATGGATGTTTATCACAAGGTTTTACTAAAACTCTACGAAGTTACCGGCGGGAAAGATTCGGCAACCACCGACTTGAAAGATTTGGTCAAGAATCAGGGTTTTCTCGGTAATTACAATGACATTTTTCAAATGTTGAGCGGGCAGGGCTGGATTGCCGAAACGCAGAAACTCAACTTTGTCAAAATCACTCATTGGGGCGTGAAAGAAGTTAAAAAAACGGGCGGCGACCAGCCGGATAAACCTCAGATTTTAAGAAAAGAAGCGGCGCGCATTGCTTCTGAAACGAGACAGTTTCTGATTTTGCTCGAAGAATTTACGCTAAATGCTTCCGAGGAAAATTTCGGACAACTGGAAAGAAAGTTTAACGAGATAAATTCGGCAATCGGCAAATTAAAAACGAGCATCGAATAGACTCGCTTGCCAACGGGTTTTAATTTCGTGTAAGATATTCGTTTCCTGCGAAGCGTAGGACGTTCTCGGTGGGTTTCGCACCCACTTTTTATTTTGGGCGAAACATTTGCCGATGAAACATTCAATCCAGGAGCGAGTTCGGGAAGCGGCGGCGCGCACGGCGCAAGAAAATAATCTCGAACTCGTCAGTGCCGAAGTCGCCGGTTCGGGCAGGAAATTGACCGTTCGCATATTTATTGACAAAGAAGGCGGCGTAAGGCACGAAGACTGCACAACGGTGAGCCGCGAGTTGGAAAAGATTTTTGACGCGGAGGATTTTATTCCGGCGGCGTATTTGCTGGAAGTTTCGTCGCCCGGTCTGGAACGCGAGCTTTACAGTTTGCAGGATTTCAAAAGATTTGCGGGAAGTTTGGCAAAGGTTAAATTGGATGCGCCGGTTGACGGACAAAAGAATTTTCGCGGACGCATCATCGGCATCGAAGACGAGCAGATCGTTTTCGACGATAAAACCAAGGGCGCGGCGCGTTTTCCGTATAGCGCAGTGGTTAAAGCCAACTTGGAAATTGATTTAGAGGAAGAACTTAAGGGAAACGAAAAGCGGAACGCGGAAAGCGGAGAATGATGATTTTAAATTTTCATTGCCGGTTTTCGATTTCCCGTTAAAGATATATGACATCTATCGGACAGAGCATCGAAGCGTTGGTGAGCGAGCAGGGAATTGACCGCGATCTGGTCATCGAAGCGATGAAGGAAGCCGTCAAAGCGGCGGCTCGCAAACAATTCAAGACGCAGGACAAAAACGGCGACAGCATTCAGGTTGAATGGAATATGGAGGACGGCACGATTGAGATTTCGGCGCAGAAAGAAGTCGTCGCCGTCGTTGAAAATCCGTCCGCTGAGCTTTCTTTGGAGGAAGCGCAGGAACTCGCCGGTGATGAAGTCGAACTCGGCGATATGCTCCTTATTCCGATGCCGACCGAAGAATTAGGGCGTATCGCGGCGCAGACGGCGAAGCAGATTCTCGTGCAAAAAGTCCGCGAAGCGATTCGAGAAAAAGTTTACGACGAATACGTTGATAAGATCGGCACTTTGATTAACGGCACGGTCAAACGCTTCGAGCGCGGCGATATGATCGTGGATTTGGGAAACAATCTCGAAGCGATTGTGCCGAAACGCGACCACCAAGCCCGCAGCGAAACGTGGAATCAGGGCGAGCGCATCCGCGTGGTGATCGCCGATGTCTCGAAAGATTTGAAAGGTCAGCAAATTATCGCTTCGCGCACTTCGCCGGAATTGCTCAAACGTCTGTTTGAGATGGAAGTCCCGGAAATTTACGACGATACGGTCGTGATTAAATCAGCCGTCCGCGAACCGGGCGACCGCGCGAAAATCGCCGTCGCGTCCAACGAAAAGGACGTTGATCCGGTTGGCGCGTGCGTCGGAATGAAAGGCTCACGGGTGCAGGCGATTATCAAGGAACTGCGCGGCGAGAAAATTGACATTATCGAATGGTCGGACGAGCCTTCGGTTTTCGCGGCGAACGCGCTTTCTCCGGCAAAGGTTTCGCAGGTGCGGATCACCGACATCAACAATCGCAAGATGGAGGTTATCGTCAATGAAGATCAGCTTTCACTGGCAATCGGCAAACGCGGGCAGAACGTCCGTTTGGCGACGCGGCTCGTCGGCTGGGACATTGATATTGTGAGCGAAGAGCTTCTGAAACGGGAAATCGCGCAGCAGATGAGCAAAATGATGGCTTCGGGCGAAGCCGTTCCCATCACGGCTTTGCAGGGCGTAACCGCCGGGCAAGCCGCCGACCTGAAAGAAAAGGGCATCGCCGATGTCGAGGCTCTGGCGGCGACTTCGGTTGACGATTTGGTTGATATTCTCGATGTGAGTCTTGATGCCGCCGAGAAAATTATCGGCGCGGCGCAGGCGATTGTCGCGGCTCGAGACGCGCCGCCGACACCGGCTGATTCCGGTGATTCCGCCGAAGATTCAAAGGTCGAAACGGCGGAAAATGCGCCGGAACAACCTTCCGACGCTTCGGAGAAAGTTGAGCAAAAATCGGCTGCCGTCAATCCCGAATCAGCGGAAACCGGCGCAGGCGAAACATCCGAAAAGGACGGGAAAGGTTCACCCGAAAAGGAGTAAGTATGATTTTTATTTGAGGCATTGCCGGTAAAAAATACTTGCGGTTAAAAGGCTGATACTGCTGAACAGAGGGTTTATCGAAAATCAGCACTGAAGAGTTATAAATAAAATATGGCGGTAGGAACATCAGTTCGGATATACGATTTAGCACGAGACTTAAAGCTGGACACCAAGCGCGTGATTGAAGAACTGCGGCGTGAAGGCGCGGATGTCAGTGTGCCGTCTAATTCCGTGAGTCGGGAAATAGCGGAAAAGGTGCGTAACAGATATTTCCCGAAAACCGAAATCTCACCGAAACGACTGGTCAAAGTCATCAAGAGAGATTTGACCGCGAGAACGGATGATGCCGTCGAAGAGGCGCAGATACCGGATAGCACATCGCCGGCGGAAGTGAAAACCGCGAGAACACCGGAATTGAGAAGACCGATCAGGGTCGAGTCCGCGCCGAAGCCGACCGGACAAATTAAAGAGCTGAAGAAAAGGGTAATCGTCGAATCGCCGGAAACCGTCGTCGAGTCTGTTCCGCCGATCATCGAGGAAGCCGCCGATATTCCGGTGCCGGAAGCGTTTGCAGAAGTCGAAATCGAAACCGAACAGCCGGCGGTTGTCGCGCAGCCGATTCAAACCGAAACTCCTAAAACCACGACTACGACGCGGGTTTTACGTCCGACGGGAACGCAGATCAAGCAGCTTACGCTGACTAAGGACGCGCTGAAAGCCGGAGTCAAACCCGGTGAACGAGTGGTCAGCGAAGCGCAGACAAAAAGCGGTAAACTCAGCACCGACAAAAACGAGAAATTGCGAAGAACC
>JAYVKL010000130.1:0-17686 GCA_043768465.1 Pyrinomonadaceae bacterium | reverse complement strand
TCAAGGGTTGAAAATTGCCTATGATGAAAACAAAGGGCTTAGGAAATCAAACTTTTGACTTTCGCCATGATTGAATCTGTAAACTGTTGATTTTTAGCGCCTAATTTCAACCCTTGATTCGCATTTTGATTCTGATGCTGGTCGGAAGCGTGGCAGCGGCGCAGGCAGAAACAAATTGCCGAACGCCGCACTTTGAGTTTCGATGTGAAGTTGACGGTTTTTACTTCAGTTGGATTTCCCTGCTCAAGCGCACGATTTTCATTTTTTCCGCCGCCTTTGTCCGGCACGCCAGCAAAGGCTTTTCCTTTTCAGAATCTTCCACCCAGACCTGGCAGTTGGCGCAGTCGCCGTTCCAGCAGAAATCGCCGAACGAAATTTTGTCCATCGCCAGAAATTGAAAGCCGCGCAGCAGCGTGTTGTTTTCGGGAATTTTATATTTTTCGCCCGCAATTTCGATTTCGATCAAACGGTCGAACGGCTCGAAAATATCTTGGTAATCGTGTGAATTCATTTCTCAAGTGAATGGACAAAATAATCTTTGAAATGTTCGGAGTTCCGCCTTCAGACGACTTCCGCCAGCGAAGCGAGAGCAAAAAAACCGCCTGAAGGCGGAACTCCGAACGGGAGCCGAACATTTTTAATTAGGACTTTCGCTTGAAAATATGTAACTACTTGAATCTAAAGCTGTTAGCTAAAAAGCCTTGTTTAGTATAAGTTTTTATATTTCAACAACTTAGACATTTCTAAGCGAAAGTCCTATTAATTTAATTCCGTCCGATTACTTATCAGACTAAAAACGATAAACGTAGCCGACGCGCAAACTGCGTCCCGCGCCGTCAATGCCCCAGCTCGCGTTGCGATACGGGCGGTCGAAGATGTTTTCAAACTCGACCGAGACGCGCGACTTTTCGCCGACGCGGAAACCGCCGCGCAGATTGAAAATCGCGTAGCTCGGCAGTTCCGTGAAAAGTTGCCGCGTCGCAAAATTCGCGCCCAAAACGCGCGTTAAAACCTGCGTGATATTTTCGCCGGTCGGAATTAAAGTGTAGCTGTTGAGATCGCCGTTACAGGCGTTTGCCGCGTTGCGCGTCAAACCCGCGACGCACGCGCCGCGCCGGAAGTAATTTTGAATTTGCGCTCGACTGCGCGGTGCGCCCGTGCGCCGGTCGGATAAATCGAGCGATGAAAGCCGAGATTGTTTCGTCGCCAGACTCGAATAGCCTTCAATCCAGAATTTTCTGCCGACGGGCGCGTAACGCAGACTGAGAAACGCGGTTGGCGGCGGCGTTCCGCCTTCGATGTTCGGCGGCAAACCCGTGGCGCGGTCGGCGGTGTGAATATAGGTGAAGTTTCCCATAAATTTGAAATCGCGGGTGATTTGCGATTCGAGTTCGTATTCAAAACCGTAAACCCGCGCCGATGAATAATTTGAACGAACCAAAACCGGGTTCGATGCCGCCGCAACAAACACCGCGCCGATGGCATTTTGGCTTAGAATTTGTTCGCCGCCCAAAAATTGTCCGACCGCGCCCGTCGGCAGAATCAAAGTTTGTTTGGTGATCGTGTCGGTCAAATCTATGATGAACGCAGTCAATTCCGTGTCGAAAGGTTTCGAGTGAAACCGCGCAATGAAATCGTAGTTATTCGTATATTCGGGTCGCTGCTGCTTGACCGGCAAATTGGTCGAAACGGCATTGTCTCCGGCGGTTGTGCCGACCGTGCCGCCCAAACTGTTCGCCGCCGAAAAATCAACCTCAAAACCGTCGCCGGTCAAACCGAGCGTTCCTAAATCGGTGATGTTCGGATAGCGAAAACCGCGACTGTAATTTGCCGCCAGCCGGAAGTTTTTCGTTACGCGGACGACCGCGCCGACGCGCCCCGACAACGCGCCGTTGGTAACTCGATCGTCGCCGAACAGCGGTTTGCCCGCGACGATTGGCGCGTCGGCTCGGCGAACCCGATAAAGCATCGCGCTGTAACGCACCGCGCCGGAAATCCGCAGGCGATTCGGAATCGCGTCCCAAACGTCCTGGACAAAAACGCCGCCGTGATTAAAACGCGCTGCGTCGGGAATGCGCGGGCGCGAAAGCGTCACGAGACCCGAAACCGGATTGGAAATATACGCCGGAGCGTTGACTTTTTCGCGGTAAAAATCGCCGCCGACCGTGATTGAATTACGTTTCGGCAGTGTTTTATCGAGATAAAACGAAGTGCCGTAAACGCTCGTGCGCTCGTATTGATGAGTGATGTCGCCGAACGGATTTCCTTGTCCGCCCTGATTGACGCGCTCTTCGCGCTGGCTGTTGTAGGAAGCCGTCGCCGAAAGGCTGTCGAAGCCGAAAAGGTTTTGTTTGACGTAGCGGACGTAACCGAAATCGAGCATCAGGTTTCGCAAATCGGCGATCAGATTGCCGTCGCCGCCGAGCAGTTGGTCAAAGCGTTTGCCGCCGTCCTGCTGCGAGCGTTGGTAATTAAAAACGATTTGTTGGTCGTCGGTCGGCGCGTAATTCAGGCGAAAACTGCTGCCGTATTGCGTGAAAGCTGTGTCCGGACTGCGTTTATATAAAATGCTCGAAGGCAAACCCAGAAAGCGCGTAATCGCCGAATGCGAGTCAAGACCGCCCGCCGTCCGCAGGTTATTCACGCGCCGCGCCGCCAGATTAACGTAGCCGCCGAGCCGGTTCGTGCCGTAACTCAATAAAGCCGAACCGCCGAATCCGCGATCCGCGCTGTTGTAGAAATTGGAAACTTCGCCGTTAAATTCGGCTTGGTCGGAGTTGCTCAAATACGGATTTTTCGTCACCAGATTAACCGTGCCGCCGAGCGCGTCCGAGCCGTATTGCGCGCTCGAAGCCCCGCGCAGAACTTCGACCGATTGCAGAGCCGACGGTTCGTTGAGATTGAAAAAAGTGTTGATGCCGCCGCGCTGTGCGCCCGTCGTGTAGCGCACGCCGTCCGAATAAACGACGACGTTTTTCCCCGTCAAACCGCGCACGACGACCATTCCGATAGTCGGGCTGGTGCGCTGGACGTTCAAACCCGCTTCCTCTTCGCCGATTTGCGCGAGAACACTCGAAGTGCGCTGTAAAATCGCGTTTTCGCCGATGACGTTGACCGCCTGCGGCACGCTGCCGCGCTCGCTCGTCTGCCCGATTTCCGCCGTCACGGTCACGCGGCTTTCGCCGATTTTTAAGGTTACGTCGAGGTTTTGCGGATTCGTTCCAGCGGCGATTGTTTGAGTGTCGGCGGCGAAACCTTCGGCGGTAACGCGCAGCGAATAATTGCCGTTTGCCACGACGGAAAAGTTGAATTCGCCGTTTTTGCCGGTTTGCGCCGTGTATTTCGCCGCCCCGACGAGTTCGACTTTCGCGCCCGCCACCGTCGCCCCGTTCGGGTCTTTAACCGTCCCGGAGATGCCGCCGGTCGTCTGCGAAAAATTCGCGGCGGGCGCAGAGAACAGGCAAAGCATTACCAGAAAACAAAATCCAAATTTATTTAAGATCATCGGGTTATTCCTTTTTACAACTATTTTGAAGTTTTTAGAGCGGCGGTCGTAAATCGCCCCAGACGACAAGTTCGAGCGATTTTTAAGTTTTCTTTTAGTATTTTCCTTCGTTCAGAGTCCAAACGCGGAACGCCCTTTGTTCTCCGCAGAGCGAAGCGCGGCGGAAGGACACGCTCAAGCGTGGACTCTGAACTAGAGCAAATTCGGATTGAATGTATGGCAGACTTTAGTCTGCCACCGCCGTCGAGTGTCGGGTCTGAGCGAGGCGGCAGACTGAAGTCTGCCATACACTGATTAGCAATCTGCTCTAGGAGCGTGTTTGGAAACTCACTTGGTCGAAAAGTGGACGGCTTAATTTTACATTCGACATTCTAAATTTTTAATTTTTATCCGGTAAAAATTAAAAATTTAGAATGTCGAATGTAAAATTGCCGGTCTTTTTTGAATTTCCAAACATGCTCCAAGATTGAACTTCCACAAAGCGAAGATTGAACTTCCTTAAAGTTCGGTTACAAGGCCTAAATTATTCCGCGCGTTGATTTTGGCATAGATTTCATCAATTGAGAACTCAAAAGCCGGGATTTTTGCTTATTGAGTTTATGAGCGTTAAAATTTAGACGCGAATTAAAATCGTCCGAGAGGAGTTTATTTAAAAATTATGGCTTTGGAAATATACGTCAAACCCGACTGCCCGTATTGTCAGAAGGCGCGGGATTTCTATCACGAAAACAACATCCCGTTCGTCGAATATGACGCGCAAAACGATAAAATGCGGCAAAGGGAAATGCTGGAATACTCCGGCGGCGATCTGGTCGTGCCGTGCATCGTCGAAAACGGCGAATACGTCGCCTCCGGCTGGGGCGATCCGCCGCGCGGCTGAACGATTATTCCCGATTAACCGGCAGTTTGCCGGATTTTTCAAGGTTTCAGGTTCAAGGTTTCAAGTTTCAGGTTCAAGGTTTCAAAGTATTTTCGACAGCCTGAAACCTGAAACCTTGAACCTGAAACCTGAAACCTTGAACTTTAAACTTTTTCGTTCTATGATTTCAAATTGCAATTCTGACAATCCGAAATCGAGAATTTGAATTCCTAAAAATCAGTGATGATTGGCGAGCGAATCAACCAATATAAAATACTGGAAAAAATCGGCGCGGGCGGACAAGGAACCGTCTACAAAGCGCAGGACACTAAACTCGACCGCACGGTCGTGATTAAAATTCTGCCGAGCGAACTGACGCAGAAAACCGCTAATTTCCGCCGTTTCGAGCGCGAGGCGCAGTTGTGTTCGCAGCTCGACCATCCGAATATCTGCACGATTTACGATTTTCACGATGCCGACGGCGTTTTTTATATTGCGATGCAGTATGTTCCCGGCAAAAACGTCCGGCAGCTCGTCGCCGGTCGCCCGCTCGATTTGAAAAGCGCGCTGTCCATCGCCGTCCAGGTCTGCGACGCGCTCGCCTACACGCATTCGCGCGGGATTATTCACCGCGACATCAAAGCCGGAAATATAATGGTATCGGACGGCGGGCAGGTCAAAGTTCTCGATTTCGGTTTAGCGAAATTGATGGAGAACGAGCCGCTGCCGAACATTCCGGGCGTTGACCGCAGCGACATCACCGAACTCGGAATTCCTTACGGCACGGCGACTTACGCCGCGCCCGAACAAGCCAGAGGCGAAAAAACCGATCACCGCGCCGACATTTTTTCAACCGGCGTTTTGCTTTACGAGATGCTCACCGGCATCTGGGCTTTTCAGGGGAAAACCGTTATTGACGTGCGCCATCAAGTTCTCTACGGAACGCCGAAACCGTTGAGTCTGATGCGTCCCGAACCGACTCCGCCGCAGCTTCAGGCGATTATTGACCGCGCCCTCGCCAAAGACCCGAAAGATCGGTATCAAAAAATTTCGCAGATGCGCGATGAAATCCGCGCGGTTCTGCAGGATGTCTCAGGGATGCCGATGTTTCAGGGCGAAACTTTCACGCCGCGCTACCTGGACGAGAGTCCGGTCAAACGCGCCTGGAACTGGCTGACGGGAAAATCCAACTCCGAAGTCAATTCGATTCCGCGCACTTATTCTTCGGAATCCAATCCGCCGACTTTTTCGCCCGATGTTACTTTGACGGCGGGCGGGCAGGAAAAGAAAAGCGTGGCGATTCTGCCGTTTAAGAATTTGAGCCAAGACCCGAACGTCAATTTTTACGAATTTTCTTTAGCCGACGCGGTGATTACCGAACTCGCTGGTTTGCGTTCCCTGATCGTGCGCCCGTCGTCGGTGATCGCCAAATATCAGGGCGTTGAAATTGACCCGCGCCAAGCGGGACGCGAATTAAAAGTGAGCGCGGTTTTGTCCGCCGGTTTTATTCGTTCGGGCAGCCGGATGCGCGTGACGGCGCAGTTGCTTGATGTCATCACGGGCGAAATTTTATGGAGCGACCGCATTGATGCCGAAGGCGGCGACATTCTCGCCCTTCAGGATATGATCGCCGAGCGCATTCTGAAAGGATTAAAGCTCGAATTAACCGAAAGCGAACAGGGTAAGCGCGGGCGTTTGACGACCGATAACGCCGAAGCCTACGAAGAATATCTGCGCGGGCGCGATAATTTCGGGCGATTTATTTTCCGCACCGTCGCGGCGGAAGACTGCGAAGCGGCGATTGCCAATTTCAAACGCGCCGTCGCCCTCGACGCGGATTTCGCCCTTGCTTACAGCGGTTTGGGCGCGTGTTACGCCAATCGGGTTTTCAAAGGAATGGGCGAAGCCGAAGATTATACTTACGCCGAAGCCGCGTTTTCAAAGGCTTTTGAATACGACCCGAACGTCGTCGAGGCGCGAGTTCTGATGGTGTTGATTTATCTTTCACGCGGTGAAAAGAAAAAGGCGCGGGCGGAAATTCACCAGCTTGAAGAACAATTTCCGAACGAAGCCCCGCTCTATTTCGTCAAAGGCACGATGCACCGGCTCGACGGCGAATATGAAGAATGTCTCAGGAGTTTTCAGAAATTAACCCGGCTCGACCCGGCGGCGGGCGTTATTTCCAGCTACAATCGCGCCCGCATTTTCCTTTATAAAAATATGTTCGCCGAAGCCTACGCCGAACTCGATAAGGGCGCGAAAATCGAACCGAATCATCCGATGGTGCGAATCTTCCGCGCCGTCGTTTTGTTCCACGACGACAAAATTGAAAAAGCGATTGAGACCATCGAAAATGTCCTGGATAATAATCCGCAGATGGACGGCATTCGCCCGATTCTGGCGACGTTCCTGGCAAATCAGGGAAAAACTGATGAAGCGAGAGCGCAGTTGACCGCCGAAGCCCTGAATCTGGCGAAGGCCGATCACGATATGGCGTATTGGATGTGCGAAACTTCCTCGCAACTCGGCGACCTCGATGCCGCTTTCCGATGGCTGGAAAAAGCGATTGAATTAGGCAACGAAAACAAACCCTGGTTTGAAACCGACAAAACCCTCGCGCCGATTCGCCAAGACCCGCGATTCAAAGAATTGATGGACAAAATCGGACGTTGAAGTTAAATAACCTCGGTGAGAGGAAAAGAGAAACATTCTATTTTAGAATGTTTCTCTTTTTCGTTATCTCAGGTTTTATAAAAACAGTGTGAAGTAGAAAGGCAAGTTGCGGCTAGCCCGAAAATAACGGCAGATTATTTTCATTCATCGCCAGCCAGATAATAATTTTCAGCGGATGCCGCCCGCGTAAATTACGGTTTTGACAACGGTGATCGGATTGCCATCCTAAACGGCAGGCATAAATTTGATGTTTCGGGCGGCATCAACCGATTCCTCATCGAATTCGCTGCAACCGGACGGCGTTTTTATTTCGACATCGGTAATCTTCGCCGAAGCGTCAAAGGTTACCCGCAACACCGTTTTCACACGACTGAAGCATTCGTTTCTGAAACATCGGGCGACAGCCGCCGCGTCCGGTGCAGGTCTTCTGATAATCTTCACCGGCTGAATGTCGCCGCGCATTTCTTCTTTTTGATCTTGATCGCCTCGTTTTTCTACGGTTTGACTGCGCGGCGCGTCCGGCAAGTTGGATTTCCTGCCGCTCTGCGCGTTCGCCGTGAAGCAGGCAAACGTAATAAATGCCGCCAATGTAATGAATTTTGATTTCATAATTCCCTTTTCAGTCTTTGCTAAATGCCGCCGGATTTATTCGACTTCGTAACGGCTTTGATAGAGTTTGCTGTTATTCCGGCTTCGCCTGCATCGTATAAAACGATTTTTTCAAATTCGAGTTGTTGGTTCATTTACCAGCCGTCCCAAAGTTCTTCGTCTTCACGCGGAATATATGTCAACAAAAAATTTTCGCGCCGCTACGTTTCGCTTCCTGATCGGCTTCTTTAATAGTTCGACCTTGCCCGACGAGTTTTCCGTTCTCTAAAGCGACGTGCTTTCCGGCGACTTCGCTGCGGCGTTTTTTTAGCCATTCGATATACTGACTTTTTTCTGACCGCCGTTGGTCGTTGATCTAATTTTCTGTTCCTGCAAAATCCGAATCAACTCGTCGCGGTCTTCGTCGAAAAGCTGCGCGACTTTTACGATTACTTCATCTAAAACTGCCTGCATATTTTTACCTCTCGACTTTTTCCTTTTGAAACGGTTTTACATAAACATTATCCAATATCGCGGCACTTTCGACCAAAACTTTTTGATTGATTTCCGCATCTTTCTCTTTCAAAAAAGCTGCAATTTTTTCGATTGTTTTCAGACTTTGCCCATAGTCAATTAAAGTTGTTTTCAAAATAGGCTGAGTTAAAATTTCAACTTCGGTTAAACTTTCGCTCACCGATTTTAGGTTAAAAATCATCTCAGTCCCGAACGAATAAAAGTTAAATCTAGTTTTGGCTTCGATATTTCCATTTACAGGATTTTTAGATGTAATCTGAGCCGATTTGACGAAACTTATAGATTCGCAACACAATTCAAAGGCTTCATTGAAACTTAATAAGACTACTAAATTTCGTTTTTGCTTGACCGAAAAGTTAGATTGTTCATCTGTTTCAGAAATACGTTTTGTTCTGAAATAACTCCACGTTTGCAGAACCAATCCCGTCAACGCCCCACTGATAAAACCAATAAGAAAATGCTTGACGTTAAACCCGCTGTTTGAAATAGCAGGAAAGAAGCCAGAACATAAGCCAAAAAATAAGGGAATATAAATCCAACGGCTGATTTTCATAACAACTATTTTAGTTTAAAAACATATTGGCGACATCTTTCAAATCACTCGTTACGCGAGTGCGCGGCAGGGAATTGATAAAATCTTTCCCGTAACCTTTCGTTTTCAAACGCGGATCAAGCAGCGCGATCACGCCTTTGTCGGTCGCGCTTCTGATAAGTCGTCCGATTCCCTGTTTTAGAGTTATTACTGCTTGCGGAACTGAATAATCGAAAAACGATTTGCCGCCGTTATCGTCAATAAATCTCGTTCTCGCCGCGACAATCGGGTCGGTCGGGACGGCGAACGGGAGTTTGTCTATGATGACGCAGGAAAGCTGTTCGCCCTGCACGTCAACGCCTTGCCAGAAACTCGACGTGGCGAATAACACGGCGTTCGGCGTTTTTCTGAATCTTTCGAGCAATCCGGCTTTCGACATTGAACCTTGAACGAAACACGGGAAATTGACGCGCATCGAAACTAATTCAAACAGTTGATTCATCGCCGAATTGCTGGTTGATAAAACGAAGGCGCGTCCGTTGGTGATATTTAATAATTTGATAATTTCATTCGCTGCCATCTGGTTGAATTCGGGCGAGCGCGGTTCGGGCATCGCTTTCGGCAGGTAGATAATCGCTTGTTTTTGATAATCGAACGACGACGGCGCGAGCAGGGTGTCGGTTTTTGAATTGTCCAAACCCAAACGGTCTTTAATGAAATTGAACTTGCCGTTGGTCGAAAGCGTCGCCGAAGTCATCACGACGGTTTCCAGTTTGTCGAAAAGTTTTTCTTGCAAAAGTTTGGAGACATCAATCGGCGAAGCGCGGAGAAACATTCCTCTGCCGCGTCTTTCCAACCAATAAACGTAATTCTTTTCAGATTGCGAACAGACGAAATCCAAATCAAATCTGGTTTGCCGAACTCTTCTGACTAAACTTTCGGCTTCGGTCATTTTCTCGGCGTAAACATCAATCGCGCTTTCCAATCTTTCGAGCGCGGAATCCAATGCAAAATACGCTTCGCCGAGCGCGGTCGGCTGAATTTCGCCGTTCGACATCTTCTGGGCAAAAGCGTTCGGCGCGAGCGGAAAGCGTCCGTCCTGCGTTCGCCCCTGAATAAATCGTGTCCAGAATTGATCGGCGAGTCCGATGATTCGAGCGGACAATTTGGTTAAATCGCGGGTCGCAATCGCGTCGGTAATCGGCAGATTGTCGGCATCGCGGACGAGTTCGTCTATCTGAAAGGTGGACACCTGAAAGCCGAAATAATCGGCGGCGATGTCTTCGATCAAATGCGCTTCGTCGAAAATCACCGCCGAATAATCCGGCAGCACGCGCCCGTATTCGTTGCCGCGAATATTTAAATCGGCGAAAAACAGGTGATGATTGACGATGACAATATCGGCTTCCTCGGCTTTCTGGCGCATTCGAGTGATGTAACACGGCTCGAAATCCGGGCATTTCTGACCGAGACAAGTTTCCGATTTGGCGTTGATTCTGCCCCAAAAAGATAGATTTTCCGGCAGATTCGTCAATTCGGCGCGGTCGCCGGTGTTCGATTCACGCGCCCAATGACGGATTTCGTCGAAATAATCCATCTCGTCCATGCCTTCGAGAATCGGCTGATTTTCCGCTTTGGCGATGCGATACAGACAGGCGTAATTTGAACGCCCTTTCATATTCGCCGCCGTAAATTTTTTCGGCAGCACCTTTTGCAGAAACGGGATGTCTTTTTCCATCAACTGCTCCTGCAAATTTTTCGTTCCCGTCGAAATGATAATCCGTTTTTTCTGTCCGAGCGCGGCGGCGATTGCCGGAACCAGATAGGCGAGCGTTTTGCCCGTGCCGGTTCCCGCCTCGACGATCAGATGTTTTTTTTCTTCAAACGCCTTTAAGACGGCTTCCGCCATTTTGACCTGTCCGTGCCGGTATTCGTAGTCTTTGTGATGTTTGGCGATCAGTCCGCCTTTGCCGAAAATTTCTTCCACAATGTTTTCCTGCTTTTTTGGATTTTTACTTTTATAGATCGGCAGCCGGTGAAGTTAAATCTCAGAAAACTTCTGTCGGGTGCCGAAAGCGCGGGTCGTTGACTGCTAAAACGTGATGACTGCTTGACCGTTATCGTGATTTTTGTCAGAATCGTCTTTTACACCCCGAATGTTTTACAATCATCAAGCATAATTTATCAGACTTTTATTCCTTATTCGTCTGACTTGTTTGATGTTTCAATCGTAACAAATTGTTTTGAGATATTCCTTGAAGTCGAAACATTTGTTTTTATTTATCCGGTCTTCAAATGCCGAAATTCATTTTAATTCGCTTTCATCTTATAAAAATTCAGCTTCAAAATAGGAGATTTCCAGAAAATGAAAAAATCAACTGGCACGAAAACCCGTAATCGGGTGGTGTTTAGTCTAGTAATTTTAGGATTGATGGCGGCGATTATCGTTCTGCCCGATCAATTCCGTTCTAAAGCGGTGAACGTCGGGCAGGACGGTTCGGAGAGAACCGTCGCCCCGGTCAAAGGATTAGAGTATTACGACATTCGGACGGATAAAAGCCAGGCGGCAACGCTGCTCGGCTTTCGCCGGACGGCGGGCAGAAATGCCGTCACAATCGCCGATGCGCGTGATCAATTCGTCGTCGGAGAAAACGCTCTGCGGGCGAGCGTTCCGACTTTGAAAATCGAATATAACGAAGATATTCGCACGCCGGAAGTGATCGCTCCCGATGTGAATCGCGGACGCGCCGTTTTAACCGGAGCGTCGAGTGCCAAACATTCCGACGTTCTGCGAAGATTCGCGGCGGACAACGGGACTTTAATCGGATTGCGCGGCGGTCAAGCCGGTCAATTGAAAGTAACGGCGGATTATACCAACCCGGACGGCAATCTTTCCTACGCGCACCTCGAACAGTTTATCAATGACGTTCCCGTGTTTCGCGGCGAAATCAAAGCCGGTTTTACCAAACAGGGCGAAATGTTTCGCGTGATCAATAATCTCGCTCCCGATCTGGATTACAACAGTCTTTCCACCGATTTCGGCGATCCGGCTGACGCGGTTGGAGTCGCTTCGCGCAATCTGAATTACGAATTAAAAACGGCTGATTCGATTCGCAGCGAAGCAAATTCGACGAATCTAAAAACGGTTTTCGGCAGCGGCGATTGGGCGACGACCGCCGAGAAAATGTATTTCCCGACCGAACCGGGCGTGGCGCGCGCCGCGTGGCGCGTTTTGATCTGGGAACCGGTCAATGCTTTTTATGTGATTGTTGACTCAGAAACCGGCACGGTTCTGTGGCGCAAAAATATCACGGACGACCAAACTCAGGCGGCGACTTACAGCGTTTATACCAATCCGCTTTCGATGGTCAATGTCGCGGAAAGTCCGGCTCCGATTACGCCGGGTCCGACGAATCCGGCGACCGGCACACAGGGAACGCAAATCACGCGCAGCAATGTTACTTTAATCGGTAACGAAGGCAGTTTATCATTTAATAATCTCGGCTGGATTACCGATAATACCAACGGCGCGAACGGCTGGACGGACGGCAACGCCGTTGAAGCCGGTCTTGACATCGTGGCGCCGAACGGCGTTGACGCGCCGGTGAACGGAGTCGGTCGCGTTTTCAATTTTGATTATAATCCGGCACCGGGACTGCCCGCTCCGCCCGACGACATTACTTCGACCAACTTCCGCAACGGCATTGTCACGCAGTTGTTTTACATCAACAACCGTTACCACGACGAGCTGTATAAACTCGGATTTACCGAAGCCGCCCGCAACTTCCAAAATGACAACTTCGGGCGCACCGGCGCGGCGGCGGATCGGGTTTCCGCCGAAGCCCAGGATTCGAGCGGCACGAACAACGCTAACTTTGCGACTCCGGCGGACGGCGGGCGCGGACGAATGCAAATGTATCGCTTTACGCAAACCCCAGCCCGCGACGGCGATATTGATGCCGATGTCGTGATTCACGAACACACGCACGGACTTTCCAATCGTTTGATCGGCAACGCCAGCGGATTAGGCAACAATCGCGGCGGCAGTATGGGCGAGGGCTGGAGCGACTTTTACGGTTTGGCTCTGCTTTCGCAGGAATCGGACCCGGCGACCGGAATTTACACGACGGGCGCATATGTCACGTTCAACTCCTTCGGCATCGGCACGACTAATTCTTATTACGGCATTCGTCGTTTCCCGTATTCGCTGCTGTCCAATACCGGCGGCGCGAGCAACCGCCCCTACAATCCTTTAACTTTTGCCGATTTGAATACCGGCTGTGTTTTAAGCGACGGCGCGTATCCGCCGTCGCCGCCGTTTGCGGGCAATGCCTGCAACGAAGTTCACAACGCGGGCGAAGTCTGGGCTTCGCTGTTGTGGGAAGTTCGCGCCAAATTTATTCAGCGGCTCGGCTTTGCAGTCGGTAATCGCCGCGTGCTTCAGTTCGTCACCGACGGAATGAAGTTGACCGCGAACGCCCCGACTTTCATTGTTGCCCGCAACGCGATTATTCAAGCGGCACAAGCCGGCGGTGTCTCGGCTGATGTCGCCGACGTTCGTGAAGGTTTCCGCATTCGCGGAATGGGATTCAGCGCGACGGATAACGGAACGCTCGCCGTCGAAGCGTTCGACCAGGCGAATGTGCTGCTGGCTCCCGGTTTCGCCGTCAGCGACGCGCCGGGCGACAATGACGGATTCCCCGAACCGGGCGAAAACGTCATTTTGACGGTTCCGATTACCAACTCGACCGGCTCGACGGTCAACACTGTGACGGCGAACGTCACCGGCGGCGGCAGTGCCGACTACGGCAGTATCGGCGACGGTCAAACGGTCGTTCGTCAAATCAGTTATACGATTCCGGCGAGTGCGGTTTGCGGAAGCCTGTTTACCGTGACGATAAATATCACCAGTGCCATCGGGACGCGCGTTGATACGGCGAGCTTCCGTCTCGGCAAACCGAATTTCACCGGCACGACCCAGAATTTCGACGGCGTGACGGCTCCGGCACTGCCTGCCGGTTGGTCGCAAACCAACAGCGGCGCAAATACCGGATGGGTCACGGCGACCGATTTGGTCAGCAGTGCGCCGAATACGGCGTTTGCGCCTTCCCCGATAACGGTGGGCGAAGCTAATCTGATGACGACCGCCAGTATCACATCGGCTTCGGCTCAATTGGCGTTCAAAAATTTCTATAACACGGAAAGCACTTTTGACGGAATGGTTTTAGAAATTCAAATCGGCGGCACCGCTTATCAGGATATTACGGCGGCGGGCGGCAGTTTCGTCAGCGGCGGTTATAACCTTTTGATGAGTTCAAGCAGTCCTTTCGGCGCACGAATGGCGTGGTCGGGAACTTCCGCCGGATTCCTCAATACGCTGGTTAATTTACCGGCGGCGGCAAACGGTCAAACGATCAATCTCAGATGGCGCACCGCTTCGGATTCGAGCGTTACCGCCAGCGGAATTCCCGGAACGCGAGTTGACGATGTAGTTTTAACCGGCGGCACACTGCTCAGCGGTTACGATTGTATGATCGGTCCGGCGGCTCCGTCAAAAGCGCGGGCGGACTTTGACGGCGACGGCAAAACCGACATCTCGGTTTTCCGACCGGGCAGCGGAACCTGGTTTTTGAATCGCAGTCAAGCCGGATTCTCGGCTGTTTCATTCGGCTCGGCAAACGACAGATTAGTTCCGGCGGACTATGACGGCGACGGCAAAACCGATGTCGCCATCGCGCGTCCGAACGCCGCCAATACGGAACTCAACTTCTACATCCTGAACAGCGGCAACTCGACCGTCTCGTTCGCTCAATGGGGTTTGCCAACCGATATTCCGACTATCGGCGATTACGACAACGACGGCAAAGCCGATATTGCCGTGTTCCGTCCGAGCGAAGGCATCTGGTATATCAGAAGCAGCGGTTCATTTAATAGAGCGATTCGCTTTGGTTTGAACGGCGACGTTCCGGTGCCGGGCGATTACGACGGCGACGGTAAAACCGATATTGCCGTCAAACGCGGCAACGTCTGGTATATCAACAAATCAACCGGCGGCGTGCAAACGACGGCGTTCGGCGCGACCGGCGACCAGCCGGTTCCCGCCGATTACGACGGCAACGGCACGACGGACATCGCGGTATATCGTCCGAGCAACGGCACTTGGTATACTTCGATCAGTCCGGCGAATAATTACGGAGCCGTGCAATTCGGCAATTCAACCGATGTTCCGGTGCCGGGCGACTACGACGGCGACGGTAAAACAGACCTCGCGGTTTATCGCAGCGGAACCTGGTTTATCCGAAGCGCGACCGGCGGATTCGCCGTCACAAACTTCGGAACGGCGGCGGATTTACCGATTCCCAAACAGTATATTCCGTAAAGTATTTACGGAATGAATAACGAAAAGGCGCGGGCGGTTTATTCGCCCGCGCCTTTTTCTGTTGACCGAAAAACCCGGTATTTGCTACTATTTTCATTGGACTTAACTCGGCTTTCCGAGATTTCCGCGAAAAAATTTAACATTGAAATTATTGCTTTTGCCTTGACGACGACCTAACATTTTTATATGAGTGAAAATTCTCAAAAAACCGCTTCCGCGCCGCAGAAGGCGAAAAAGCTACTGCCGATTGACGACCCGAAATATCTGATAAACCGCGAATTGAGCTGGCTGGAATTCAACCGGCGCGTTTTGGAAGAGGCTTTGAACGAGCAGACTCCGCTGCTCGAACGGTTGAAATTTCTTTCGATTTTCTCGACTAATTTGGACGAGTTTTTTATGATTCGCGTGTCGGGTTTGAAGGAACAAATCGCCGAAGGTGTGCGCGGAACCTCGCGCGACGGACTGACGGCGACGGAGCAACTGCGGGAAATCCGCGAGCGCGTTCCCGCGCTGATCGGCGAACAAACACGCTGCCTGCACGAAGATGTGCTGCCGAAGCTCGCCGCGCAAAAAATCAAAATCGTCGCGCTTGCCGATTTGAGTAAAGACGAGCGAAAAAAGCTGGAACGCTATTTTCTGAAATACGTTTTTCCGGTTCTCACGCCGCAAGCCGTTGACGAAAGCCATCCGTTTCCGTATGTTTCCAATCTCAGTTTGAATCTCGGTTTAATCGTCGAGCCGGACAAAACCATCAATCACGGCAAACTGCATCGTCTTTTCAGTCGCAACCGCTTCGTGCGAATCAAGCTGCCGCCGAATATCGAACGCTTAACGCCGATTGAAGGACAGGAGAATTCGTTCGCCCTGCTCGGCGAATTGGTGGCGGCGAACATTCATCATCTGTTCCCGAATATGAAGCCGAACAAAGCGCACCTGTTCCGTTTGACGCGCGATGCCGACCTCGAAATCCGCGAAGACGAAGCGGGCGATATTCTCAGCACGATGAAGCGCGAGCTGCACAATCAAAGGCGGTTCAGTTTTCCCGTGCGGCTGGAAGTCGGCGATTCGATGCCGGATAAAATGGTCGAGAATTTAACCGCCTCAATCGGTTTGACCGAACGCGATGTCTATCGCATCGGCGGTTTTATGAACATCCCGGATTTGATGTCGCTCTACGAACTCGACCGCCCGGATTTGAAGGACGCGCCGATCACTTATTCGATTCCCGCGCCGCTCGAAAAGCCGAAAAGCGTGTTCGATATTTTGAAAAAGCGCGACGTTCTGCTGCATCATCCCTACACGGCTTACAGCGTCGTCACCGAATTTATCAACGCGGCGGCGAACGACGAGAACGTCCGCGCCATTAAAATTTGTCTTTATCGCACCGGAAAGGATTCGCCGATTGTTCAATCGCTGATAAATGCCAGCCGCAACGGGAAACAGGTTGCCGCGCTGGTCGAATTGAAAGCGCGGTTCGACGAAGAAAACAACATCGAATGGGCGCGGCGGCTCGAAGACGAAGGCGTTCACGTTATCTACGGGATGCGCGGATTGAAAACGCACTCGAAAGTAACGCTCGTCGTGCGCCACGAAAACGACGAAATGCGCCGCTACGTTCACATCGCCACCGGCAACTACAACCCGACGACCTCGAAAATTTACACGGATTTGGGACTTTTAACGGCGGACGAAAAAATCGGCGAAGACGCGACCGACCTTTTTAATTTTCTGACCGGCTATTCGTATCAAACCGAATATCAGCAGTTGCTGGTTGCGCCGGTCAATTTGCGCGAGCGAATGCTGGATTTAATCGAACGCGAAATCGAGCATCAGACGAACGGCAAAGATGGGCGAATCGTCGTTAAAATTAACAGTCTGACCGACGACAAATTTATTCAGGCACTTTATCGGGCATCGCAGGCGGGCGTGAAAATTGATTTGATCATTCGCGGAATCTGCGCTTTGCGTCCCGGCATCGAAGGACTTTCGGAAAACATTCGCGTCATCTCCATCGTCGGCAGATTTCTCGAACACAGCCGGATTTTTTATTTCGGCAACGGCGGCGACGAAAAAATCTACATCGGCAGTGCCGATTGGATGCACCGCAATCTCGACCGCCGCGTCGAAGCCGCCGTGCCGATCAACGACAAAAATATCAAACAATATATAAAAAAAGAGATTCTCGGCGCGTATCTGAAAGATAACGTCAACGCCCGACTTCTGAAAGCCGACGGCGGTTACGAAAAAATTGCGGCGGAATCGAAAAAGCCGGAGTTCAGTTCGCAGATGTATTTCGTCAGCAGGGACATTTAAAAGCCTGTTCTAAACTCTGCATTTTAGACGCGATCAGTCGTTGCCTCTTTTAGATTGAAGAATTTAAAACAATAACTCTAAGTGCGTGTTTGGAAATTCAAAAAAGACCGGCAATTTTACATTCTTCATTCGGCATTCTAAATTTTCATCGAATAAATTTTGAAAATTCGTTATTTTCGGACTACCCCGCAGCAGGCTGACGGAGTAGTCGCCCGAAAATTTTCGCTCAAAGCAGCGAAACCACGAATTTTCTAAGACCAGGAAGTTACACCCTTTCAGGGTGAATAAGGAAACCCCGAAGCA
>JAYVKL010000129.1:0-3863 GCA_043768465.1 Pyrinomonadaceae bacterium | reverse complement strand
GGAATTTTTCGTGAAGCCGGAAACTGCCGAAATTGTTGACGCGGAAACGGGCAGCGTTTGGAATTTTGCGGGCGAAGCCGTCGGCGGCGATTTGACCGGCGCACGACTCGAACGTATTCAGGTTTTGAAAGATTACTGGTTCGATTGGAAAAACTATCATCCCGAAACGCAGCTTTACACGCTCGGCTCTCGTTGATTTCGCCGGTATTGGGCGATGAAAAGAAGCGGATGCGGTTAAATATCTTCGATCCGAAGCGAGATTTCGAGACGACGCAAATTATGCAGGAAGCACCCGCCGAATTAAGAAAACGAACGCGCAAATTAAACGCTCAAGCCGTCCGCCAAAAAGCGAAGTATGTTTTGTGCTGGCTTCAGCAGAACCTTCGCGCCTCTGATAATCCGATTATTGACGCGGCGATTGCGACGGGCAACAATCTGAAATTGCCCGTCGTTGTTTATCACGGATTAGGTCAGAAATATCCGCACGCCAGCGACCGGCTGCACAAATTCATCATCGAGGCGGCGCGTTCGCTCGCGCCCGAAGTCGAAAAACGCGGGCTGCGCTGTCTGAATTACATCGAACGCCCGGCGAAATATGAAAAGGGTTTGGTTTACCGTTTGGCGCAGGAGGCGGCGGCGATTTTTACCGACGACGTTCCGGCTTACGTCGCTCGGTTTCAAGCCGCATCAGTCGCCTCAAAAGCCGATCTTGCGGTTTTCGCCGTTGACGCTTCGTGCGTCGTGCCGATGAACGAATTTCCGTATCAGGCTGAAGCGAACGCCTTTTTCCGCCGCGCTCACACGCCTTTTCGGGAGCGATACATGAACGCGAAAACCGAAATGTCGCCTGACATTGTGCGTTATGAAGATGATTTTGATTTTGAGCCGGACGACTTGGCGAAATTAGATATTGATAAACTGATTGCCGAATGCGAGATTGATCACAGTTTGCCGCCGGTCGAAAGTTTTTCGGGTTCGCGGGAAGCCGCTTTGGAACGATTAAAATGGGCGTGTGAAACGGTTTTGCCGGTTTACGAAAGAGTGCGCTCGAATCCGTCGCATCCGTTGTGCGGGACGCGCCTTTCGCCGTATCTGCATTTCGGCGTTTTGAGTGCGCGGGAAGTCATTCGGGAAATTCGTAAACACGCGGACGGCAAACAGAAAAACTGGCGCGTCGCGGACGAAATTTTGTCGTGACGCGAATTTTTTCATCATCAGGCGCGGTTTGAAACCGATCCGGCGGCTTACGAAACGCTGCCCGAATGGGCGCGGGAAACTCTGGCTAAACATCAGCCCGAACGGATTGACGCGCCGACGCTTTCGCAGATTATTCACGGCGAAACCGACGACGAAACCTGGAACGCGGCGCAGAAACAATATCTTTTGGAGGCGTGGATGCCGAATAATATCCGAATGTATTGGGGAAAACGGCTGGTCGGCTGGCGCGAAACTCCGCAAGCGGCGTGGCGCACGGCGTGTTATTTGAATGACCGTTTCAGCCTCGACGGGCGCGACGCGGCGACTTACGGCAACCTCGCGTGGTGTTTCGGCAAAATAAATCACCCGTCGAGCGAACGCGAAATCTACGGCAAAGTCGGGCGACCGTGGGACGCGACGATGCGAAAACGCGGCGGTGTTAACGAATGGCTCGCCGAACAAGCCAAACGCGAAACTTACCGCGTTTTCGTCCCCGAAGAAGTTTGAAATGCCCGCACCGCCGGTGCCTTGTAATCTTAATTTTGACGAGCGAGTTTTCGCCTTCGTTTAGAGTCCAAACTTCAGGTTGTTCTTCCGACCGCGAAGCGCGGCGGAAACACGCTCAAGCGTGGACTCTGGACGAAGCGAAGAAAGCGATTCAAAATTAAAATTACAAAGTTCTGTTTCGTGAATAAGCGCGGTGAAATTTATCGGTTATGAGAGGGAAAATATGGAATGGTTTTCAACTTTAAGTTTGGCACTCGGCACGGCTTGGACTTCGGGCATCAATCTTTACGCGACCGTAACGGTTTTGGGACTGCTGCAAAAGTTTAATCTGACGCATCTGCCCGGCGGTCTGGACGTGTTGGATAATTGGTGGATTATCGGTATCGCCGGATTTCTTTACGCGGTCGAGTTTTTCGCCGATAAAATTCCTTACGTTGATTCGATTTGGGATGTCGTTCACACTTTTATCCGCGTTCCGGCGGGCGCGCTGGTGGCTTATGCGGCGACGACGCAAACCGACGCTTCGATGCAGACGATTGCGGCACTGCTCGGCGGCGGGCTGGCGTTTTCGTCGCACGGCACGAAAACGGCTTTGCGGATGGGCGCGAATCTTTCGCCGGAGCCGGTTTCCAACTGGATTTTATCAATCGTCGAAGACGTTATCGCGTTTGTCGGCACGATTCTCGCCGTTTTCGCGCCGGTTTTGATTGCGATTGTCTTGATAATTTTCGCCGTTTTCTTCGTCTGGTTTTTCCCGAAAGTCGTGCGCGGCATCAGAAAATTGTTCGGCGGCATCCGCGCCCTTTTTCGCGGCGAAAATTTACGAGAAGTCGCCCGCAAGTCGGCGTGAATCCGGCGTTCTTCCTTCAAGTTCTTCGTTCAGAGTCCACGCTTGAGCGTGTTCTTCACCGGCGAAGCGCGGCGAAAACAAACTGAAGTTTGTTGGACTCTCAACGAAGGCGAGAGTTTAGACAGCAGAGCAATCGCTTTTAAGGAAAATTAAAATATGAAAAAAGTTACATTTATCGGCGTTTTGTTTTTATCAATTATAACTGCCTGCAACAGCGCGGGAAGTTCGTCAAACACCAACTCCGCTTCAAAAACGAGTTCGGAAAATGCGGCGGTCTCAACGGATACGGGCGGCGGCGGCGGCGGTGGAAAAATGATGAACAGTGCGCCGGTCGCGCAAGTTTCGCTCAATCAAGCCGAACAAACTCAAACCGCGCCGGTAGTTGTCGAACGAAAAATTATTCGCAACGCCGATTTGCAGTTGGAGGCGAACGCGCCGGAAGAAGCGCAGCAAAAGATTAGCCGCATCGCGGAAACCAAAGGCGGTTTCGTCGTCGAAACGCAGTCGAGCGCGAGCGATGGCAAAGCGACGGTGCGCGATACGGTTTCGATGACGGTGCGCGTTCCGTCGGCGAAATTTGACGAAGCGTTAAATGAAATTCGGGGAACGGCGAACCGCGTGATCGTCGAGAACGTCAAAGGCGAAGACGTGACCGAAGAATTTATAGACATCGAAGCGCGTCTGAAAACGCAGAAAGCACTTGAGACGCAGTTTCTCGAAATAATGAAGCGGTCAAATTCGGTCGCCGACGCGCTGAACGTGCAGACGGAAATTGCGCGGGTGCGCGGCGAGATTGAGAAAATCGAAGGGCGCAAAAGATTTTTGGAAAGTCAGGCGAGCCTTTCGACGATTAAAATCCGACTGCAAACGCCGGCGGCTTTCTCGGCGAATACGGCGGGCTTTTTCGGCAAACTCGGTCAAGCCTTCGGCAGCGGTTTCGACGCGGCTCTGAGTTTTATATTGATTCTCGTCACGGCTCTGATCGCGCTTTTGCCGTTTTTTCTGTTCATCGTTGCGCCGCTTTATTTTGTGATACGATATTTTTTAAGAAAGAATCGCAAACATAAATCAGCCGACGAAATAGCGCGGGAAGAAATTAGAACGGAGAGATGAATTTAGAAAAAATTTTTCAAATGATAGCGGTGATTCTAGTCGGAGTCGCCGCATTTTTCTTGTGGAAAGGCAATAACGACGGCTTATTTATCGCGGCGGTCGGCGGCGCGGTCAGTTTCTTTTTGAGCATTCGTTTTCAAGTCAAAGAAAGAATGGAACAGCGAACGAGCGAGTCGGAGGAGGAGGATATTTAGTG
>JAYVKL010000128.1:0-2700 GCA_043768465.1 Pyrinomonadaceae bacterium | reverse complement strand
TGCGCCGCTTCGCCCGAAGAGAATCGAGAAACCAAATCGAGCCGCTCGACCGGAACGAAAAGTTTTGTGTTTTCGGCGTAAACCAGCAGCATAAATTCGCGCTCCGACCCTTGCGCCGAAATCGTCTGCAAGTCTTCAAACCGCCCGATGCCGTGATCAACGTGAACGACGTAATCGTTCGGCTTCAAATCTCGAAAATCGGAAATGAACGCGCCCAAATTCGATTTTTTGACTTTCTGCGGTTTCGACTTTTGAAATTCCCCCTGCGTTGTTTCGCCGAAAACATCGGTTTCCGTAAAAACGATCAAATTCGCCGACGGAATTTCAAAACCACTGGATAAATCGCCGACCATAATCGAATCGGACGGCAATTGCACCTCGTAATCGCGCAGAATCTCCGAAAATCTGTCGGCGATGCCTTGGCTTTGAAAAACAAACTTGGAATCTGGAATCTGGAATTTGGAATCTCGCACCAGCGAACGAATGTCGCCGTGAAATTTGCGCGTCGAGCGCGACGTGATTTCGATTTCGACGGCTTTGTCAGCGGTCGGGAAAAGAAATAAGGCTTGGTTTGGCATTAGTTTGAAATGATTAAAGTCTTGTTTTTATAATTGATTCGCAAAATTTTCCCGTCCAGAGGCTGACTGCCGAGCAAACGGTCGTCGCCGGCGTTGATGAGAACATTGACTGACAAACTTTCTCCGAACCAATAAACTTCCGTAACCGAAAGGTCTAAAACGGCTTTGTGCGCGCCGACTCCGAAAACTTCCTCTTCGAAAACAATCTCAAGCCCCAAATCGCTCATCAGCGAGCGTGGAACGCACAAAGAACCGTTGAAGCCGGTATCAATCATAAACTCTATGTTTCGACCGTTGTTAAATTCGACGGAAACAACGGGTTCGAGATATTCGTTGACGCTACCTTTTTCGTAAGCCATAACCACCGATTTTATGCGCCGCCGGAAAGCCGATGCGAGCGAGAAAAAGAATTTTTTCTTTGAAATAAGCGTTTCCTTTGACCGCCTCGACATCTGTTTTCGCCACAAAATACTCGCCGCTTTCGGGTTCGATGAATACGAATTTCCCGTTCTCCTGCGGTTCGAGAATCGGTTTTAAGTTTTCTTCGTAAAACTTTTTGCCTGCTTCAGTGATTGTTTCACTCATTATTTTCTTGACCTCCGCTTTAAAGTTATAGCAAATCGGACATTTTGATTTTTAGGGCGAGACTTGAAATTCTTCGTCGGTTTGCGCCGCCGTTCTGCCGAGGGCGCGGAGTTCGACGCGCTGTTTGTTTTCGAGTTTGCCGCGCAGCGTTTCGCCGTCTAAAAATAATTCGTGCGGCTCTAAACCGATGTCGTCGGCTTCGGTGATCTCCGCGAAACGCTTTTCGACGGTTTCGTAAAAGTGCGTTAGAGTC
This sequence comes from Pyrinomonadaceae bacterium, assembly GCA_043768465.1. GTDB lineage: Bacteria > Acidobacteriota > Blastocatellia > Pyrinomonadales > Pyrinomonadaceae. The sequence goes on along the minus strand of JAYVKL010000128.1, from coordinate 1,284 downwards.
TGTTCGATTAAAGCCGGTTCGTCGGCGACGAAAATCGCGTCTTTTATATAATCGAAAACGCTCGCGCTTTTCGGATTGACCAGCGAAATAAAAAATTCCCAACCGCCGAAATCTTCACCTTCGTCGGCAAATTGCGTTCTATCTTTCAAGTTTCGCGCAAACCTTTCGTCGTCAAATTTTTCGCGGGCGAAAAACGCCCAGTCTTTGAAATCTTTCGCCGTCGCCGAAAATTCGCGCATCGGAGCGATGGAAATTTCCGGCAATTGTCCGATTGAAAGCTGCGTTTCCGCGTCGAATTGACGGATCGAATCAACCGTATCGCCGAAGAATTCCAATCGCACGGGATTTTCCGCCGTCGGCGACCAGACATCAATAATGCCGCCGCGCACGGAAAATTCGCCGACGTTTTTGATCGGCTCCTCGCGGACGTAACCGCTGGCGACGAGCTTTTCGATTAACGCTTCGGGCGCGAAATCCGCGTCGCGCTTCAAAACCGCGCCGAGTTTATTCATCTCGTCCGGCGGAACGGTTTTCGTAACCAGAGATTTCGCCGAAACAACCAGAAAATCCGGCGCGTTCTGCGTTAATCGCCACAAAGTCAGAGCGCGTTCTTCCTGCGTTTCGGCGTGCGGCGAAATGCCGGAGTAAACGTCGGTTTCAAAAGACGGCAATTTTAGAATTCCAGATGCCGGATTCCAAATTTCAGATTCAGGATTCGGAACTTCGGATTTCTTCAATTTGGAATCTGGAATCTGGAATCTGGAATGAAAAAATTCGAGATCGCATTCCCACGTTTCGAGTTCCTTATTCGTGTCGGCGATGACGACGAAAGTCTTTTCCGTTTTGGTTTTCAGTTCGGACAAAACGAATGCCTTTGACGCGATTGAAGTTAATCCGCTCAGGGAAATGATGCGCGTTCCGCGTTTTAATTCGTCGTGCAGACGCTTTGATTCGGTGGTTGTTTCAGCCGCAAAATTCATAAAAAAGTTTAGACTAAATTATCACAAACTTTAACCGATAATGAAAATATAAAGTCTCGTTGAAAATGCGGTGGCTATTGGCTATCATTTGGTAACTGAGATGAATAACACATTGAGTTACAAAGGATTTACGGCAAAAATCGAGTTCTCCGCCGACGATAATGTATTCTTGGGGCGGCTTCTGGGAGTAACCGATATTGTTGCTTTTCACGGCGAAAGCGTCGAAGAACTGAAAGACTCGATGCGTGAAACAGTTGATTTTCACATCGAAGTTTGCGAGAAATACGGCAAAAAAGCCAAAAAA
>JAYVKL010000127.1:0-3580 GCA_043768465.1 Pyrinomonadaceae bacterium | reverse complement strand
GCAGAATGGATTTCGAGGTGCCTTTGCCGAAAAACCAGCCTTTATTTTCCCATTCCAAAACCTGTGCCACCTGTTCGACGACGTTTGATTTTCTAACTTTGTCCGCCTCCGACGCAGAAATTTTCTTTTGTCCGACCCAAAAGGCAAGCGCGGGATTGAATCTCGAATTCCAGAGCGTCAAAGTCTGGGCGAACAAGCGTTTGGCGGCGAGCGTGCCGCGCGGCGAAATCCGCAGATTTTTTTGCGCCGCGTCCTGCTCTGCTCTGAGCAACGCCTCCAACGCCGGTTTTTGCAGGATTATTAAAATGCCTTCGATCTGCGCCGACTGCGGATTGGCGCGAACTTGGTAATCCTGCATTTCCGCCTCGTCGGAAAAAATACATTTGAACGGCAGCTTGACGGCTTTTTCGGCGGCGAAAATCGCGCCGTATTCGCTGAAAATGCGTTTCGCCGTCGCGTCGCTGTCAACCGGACAAATTTTATTTAACTTAGCATTGCCCGCCGCCTCTAATTTGTCTTTCACCACGACCTTAAAATCCGCCGTCGGAAAAGTCGCCTGCGAATGCGTTTCAAAACAACCGAAAAACGCGGCGACAAGCAGACAAATTGAAAGCGCGATTTTTTTGAACAGCATAAATTATTGAAACCTAAAATCGAATCGAGCGCATCATTAAGGAAATTAACTGTCGAAAATTATATCCGTTTTCGCCGACAATACAAACAATCGCCGCCGTTCCGTCGGAAATAAAAACATCACGAATGTTGAATTTCAACCGCCGATCAAAATACCGAAAAATGAGGTTGAAATTTTTAACCCGATTCGGTCGTGTGAATCGAGCGGATGCGCTGGCGGGCTTTTTTCGAGCGGCGAATCGGGTTGCGGCGTTTCAAACTCGTTCCCGCCCAATCGGAAACCTGCCGGAGCGGATGCCATTCAAAACTTTCGAGCGGCAGCACTTCGCTCGACGAATCCTTCAGTTTCAAAGTCCCGAAAGCGAAGAAAAGTATCACGGCGTTGAAAATTCCGCCGAACAAAACGACGAACCAGCCGGGAACTAAACCGACCGAAGCGCGTTGGAGAAAAATATCCAAAACGGTCGTTTTCGGGTCGGTCGAAACTATCGGAAACGGGTGAATGTAAACTTTCAAAGCCCAACTCAACGCCAGCAAAATGAAAATCCACAGATAATTGCTGCGAAGTCGTCTGCCGACGGCTTCCCATTCGCTAATGGTGAAATGCGGCGACAGCAAATCCGCCGAAATATGCTCCGCCCATTCCTTGTCCGGCGGCAGCGTCTGATGCGATAGCATCGGCGCGAAATACCCGGTTTCTAAAACGCGGACGCGATTCGCCCAAACCTCGTAATAACGATAACGACGTGCTTCCATAAACAGAAAAATCGTCACCAAAATCGTGTTAATCGGAATCGCAAAATGCGGATTATCCGGGGAGCTGAACACGAACGAAAGCGTCGCGCCCGCCGTAATCACCGCCCAATTAGTCGTCGCGTCGAGGCGCGTCCGCCAGACGTTGGAACGCTGCACTTCGCCGCGATAAAAATGCACCATCGCCGTGTTGAATTCGGCGGGCGCGAGCTTTTGCGGAATCGTCAAAGGCGTGGCTTTCGGCTTTTCGCTGCGGGCGCGGACTTCTTCGGCGAGCGAGCGGAAATCGGCGTTTCCGTTGGTCGGTGGAAATTTTTTTTCGTCGGAATCTTTGAATGCTTCACTCGTGAACCGAACTTCGTTCTTCATAACTCGTTTGCGGGGAGAATCGGGTTAAGGCTTTTTAGTTTCACCAATAATCATTTAACAACTATCAAAGTCTTTCTGCAAGAAAATTGCGCCTCAACGAGTAAGTATTATTCAATTCGCCCGGCTTGACACTTCGGTTGCAGAATTTTATATTTTCTGTTTGCGCTTTTCGCGGGCTAAAATATATTGCGATGTTTGAGCAGGACGAATACTGGATGCGAAAAGCGATTGCAGCGGCGATGGCGGCGCGGGATTTGGAAGAAGTTCCCGTCGGCGCGTGTTTGATTGACAAAGACGGCGAGCTTTTAGCGGCTGCCGGAAACCGCACGATCACCGATTGCGATCCGACGGCGCACGCCGAAATTTTAGTTTTGCGCGCGGCGGGCGCGAAAATCGGCAACTATCGGTTGACGGAAACGACGCTTTATACGACGATAGAACCTTGCGCGATGTGCGCCGGCGCACTCGTCAACGCGCGCATCAAACGCCTTGTTTTCGGAGCGCACGACGAACGCTTCGGAGCCGTGAGCAGCGTTTTTCAGATTTGCAGCAGCAGTTCTTTGAATCATCAAATTGATATTACGAACGGCGCTTTGGCGGAAGATTGCCGAAAGTTGATGCAGGATTTTTTTCGCGCCCGCCGCGTAAAATCAATTTGAAAAAAGATATTATTTGCGGAGAGGTCGCATAGTGGCTTAGTGCACCGGTCTCGAAAATCGGAGTGCCGGAAACGGCACCGTGGGTTCAAATCCCACCCTCTCCGCCATTTCTATTTTGGATTTTAGATTGCCGATTTTGGATTGAGAATCTATTTTTGAAATATAAAATCTTAATTTTACGGAAGGGTGCAAGAGCGGTTGAATTGGCTACATTGGAAATGTAGTGAACTCGAAAGGGTTCCGTGGGTTCGAATCCCACCCTTTCCGCCATCCGATTTTGGATTGGCGATTTTTTAGATTTTGGATTGAATGAAATGTTTATTTCAACGAGCAATCCAAAATCGCAAATCTAAAATCCAAAATAATTATGGCTTCAGACTCCGCACAAGGTTTGAGTTGTGAACTCCGCTAGACGAGGAATCGAGCAACGGCAGCAATTTCAGCTTGTGTTGCGGTTAAGTCTGAAGCCTCCCAAATTTATAGAAAAAGCGGCTGATGTTTCATTTGAAATATCAGCCGCTTTTTTGTGCCTGCGCGTAAAAGTTCTGAGTTCACGCTTCAGCGTGTTGCCGCCGCGTTGCGCGGACGGAGCAAACTGAAGTTTGGACTCAGAACTTTTACGCGCATTCTAATCGGCATTGTTACTACTTTCCGTTATCCGCCAGAGCCTTTTTGAACTGCGCTTCAAGTAATGTCGCGTAACCCAAAAATTGCTGGTTGGTCTTAAATTTTTCCTTCAGCATATCAAATGCTTCCTGCCCGCGCGGGTCAGCCAGTTTAATGATTGACTGAGTGCTTTCAATCAGCCTCTGAAATTCATTGGCGGCGAGTGCCGATTTGAACGCCGCGAAAATCAGCGGAAACGCTCGCGGATCGCCTTTGCCGGACGCGGCGACAACTCCTAGAGCCGCGCTGCGAACGCCGGACGATTGGGTTTTATCATTAGCGTATTTCAAGCCTAAATCCAACGCCCGTTTGTCGCCGAGCGCGGCGATTCCGCGCAGACCGGCGGTTTGAACGCGCCCTTTCCACGATGGCTGATTCAATAGTTTGGAAAGCGCGTCATACGCTTTCGGGTTTTTCGTTTCGCCCAAAGCCACCGCCGCGCCGTCAATGACGGCGTAACTTTTATCGTTTAACGCCGCTAAATACAGGTCAGCGTATTT
>JAYVKL010000126.1:0-3444 GCA_043768465.1 Pyrinomonadaceae bacterium | reverse complement strand
CGAATTCTCTTAAAACGGCGGCATTTGGGCAACAAAGCGAAGAGGGCAACGAAACTCCGAAAACCGGAGTCAATGAATCGAATCAGCCGCCTTTGAGTGAACCGCTGATGAATGAAATTGAGGCGGCGAAGTTTTTGGGAATCTCCCGGATGACGCTTTTAAGACGGCGCAATGCCGGTAATATTAGCTTTTACCGGGTCGGCTTTCGCGTTCTTTACTCGAAGGAAAAACATCTACTGCCTTTTCTGCAAACTTGCGAAAAGTAAAGAAACAATCGTTTTCCACAATTAGATAAAAAAATTAGCCGCAGTAGTGTTAGATAACTTTCTAGACAAATAACAAAAGCCTGTCGAGATGCGACAGGCTAAACCGTTGATTCTATTGGTGGAGTCGAGGGGGATCGAACCCCTGACCTCATGACTGCCAGTCATGCGCTCTCCCAGCTGAGCTACGACCCCGAAGACCAATTACGAATTATAAATTACGAATTACGAATGAGCAAATTCGTTTGTCATAATAAACCTTGTATTTCGGCAGAGGCTTCAAAGGATTTGCCGTTCAATTGGTTTATACTGAAAATCTGAATTAAACTTTTACGAAAACTCTATGAGCAGAAAAAGCATTTTGGTCGTTGACGACGAGAAAAGTCAGCGCGAGATTTTGGAGATGATTTTGTCGGGCGAGGGCTACGATGTCACGACGGCTTCGTCGGGCGAGGCGGCGATGAAATTTGTCGCCGACCGGCATTTCGACCTGGTTTTGACCGATTTGAAAATGACCGGAATGAGCGGGCTTGATCTGTTGAAAGAATTAACCGATTTCGATAAATCAATTATCGTCCTGCTTTTAACGGCGCACGGCACGGTTGATTCGGCGGTGGACGCGCTGCGTTTGGGCGCGTTCGATTTTTTGCAGAAACCTTACGACCGCGACAAATTACTGGAGACGATTTCACGCGCTTTGAACAAATTGTCGGCGTTGGATTCGGAAATCATTTCCGATTCGCCGGAGATGGATAAGGTGAAAAAGCTGATTTTAAAAGTGGCGAAATCGAACTCGACCGTGCTGATTCGCGGCGAATCGGGAACGGGCAAGGAATTGATTGCGCGGGCGATTCATAAGAATTCACTGCGGACGAGCGAGGTTTTTCAAGCCGTCAACTGCGCGGCGATCAACGAAAATTTGTTGGAAAGCGAATTATTCGGACACGAAAAAGGCTCGTTCACCGGCGCGGTCGGCGAGAAAAAAGGTTTGTTTGAAATTGCCGACAACGGAACGCTCTTTCTGGACGAAATCGGCGAACTCGATATATCTTTGCAGGCGAAAATACTTCGCGCTCTACAAGAGAAACAAATCCGGCGCGTCGGCGGTGTCAAAGAAATTGACGTTGACGTGCGCGTTGTTACCGCGACGAACCGCGATTTGCTGAAAATGTCGCAGGAAGGACGTTTCCGCGAAGATTTATATTATCGCCTGAACGTGCTTTCAATTGAATTACCCGCGCTTCGTGAACGGCGTTCAGACGTTCCCGTGTTGATTGATTATTTTTTAACCAAACATACTCGCGGCACGAACCGCAAAGTCGCTTTAAATAAAGATGCGCGGCGGATTTTGGAAAATTACGATTATCCGGGCAACGTCCGCCAATTAGAATCGGCACTCGAACGCGCCGTTTTATTATGCGAAAACAACACTATCACGGCGGAGGATTTGCCGCCCGAAATGTCGCAGTCCTCGCGTCCGGCATCGGCGAATGATCTTTTCAAACTGCCCGCCGAAGGCATTAACTTTGAAGATGTCGAGCGCAGTTTGATAATGCAGGCGATGGAGCGAACCGACAACAACATCACGAAATCGGCGAAACTTTTGGGTTTGACGTTTCGGACTTTGCAATACCGATTGGAGAAATTCGGCTTCAAAAAAGACGGCATCGAAACTGAGGAAGAAGCGTCATCGTATTAAATTGGCGTGAGGCGATTTATGAGAACTGTTTTAATTTTACCCGATAACAGAAACGGCAAGACGTTCAAAGCGTATTCCGGCAAAAAGCACTCGTCCGGTGAAACCGTCGGCAAAGCGGTTGACGCGCTGACGGCGCAACTGGAAAATGGCGAAAGCGAAACGCTGTTTATCGTTCAGCGTTGGTCGCCCGACGAGTTCTTCACGGCTGAACAACGAAAACGATTGGCGGAATTGATGCAGAAATTACACGCTGCGCCGGACTCGAATTAAGCGATGTCGGCGGAAGAGAAAAACGAATTGGAGAAGCTGATTGAAGCCGAACTTGAAGGTTCGGGACGACGCGCCGAGAAAATCGCGCAGATGATGAAATGAATCCGTTTTATTCAAGCGTTGCCGAACGCGCCGGATACGCCTGCGAGTATTGCCGTGCGCCGGAGGCGGCTTTTAATTTTTCTTTTGAGGTGGATCATTTCGTTCCGCTGGCGAGAGGCGGCGGTAAAGGTTTGGAAAATCTGGTTTTAGCGCGTCGTTCCTGTAACTCCTACAAGGCGTTTCATCAAAACGGCGCGGGCGCGGGCGAAACGAGAGAAAGACTTTCTAATCCGCGTCGAGACGTTTGGGAAGAACATTTTGAAATTGATCCGGGAACATTGGCGGTAATGAGTTTGACCGAAATCGGGCGCGGAACGACTAATCGGCTGCGGATGAATGCCGCGCCGCAGTTGAAAGCGCGACAACTCTGGAATCGTTTCGGAATTTACCCGTAGAAAGTTGGCGTTAAGCGAGAAAAACTAACCATAAAAATAATTTTTCCGAACATGGTTTTATGTTGAGCAAAACAAATTATCGAGCCGCGTGGTTGTTTTTATTAATAACGGCGGCAGCGGTGTTCGCAATTACGGCGATTCCGGTTTGGCTGATTCAGCCGTTTGCGCCGCAGACGGAAAACGCGCTGCGAGTTTCGCATTTTTTGAAAAGTTGGTCGCCGTTTTTCACTTTGGCGGCGTTGCTAATTTCCGTTGCTTTAATCGTTTTCCTCTGGCGCAATTCAAAGCGTTGGTTTGCCAAAGCGTTTCTGTTCGCGCCGCTGGTCGTCGTTTTACCGTGTGTTTGGTTTGCGCGGCAAAATCATTTTGAATGGATGTTTAATCCGCTGGCGCAAAACGCGTTTGCCAAAACGGGCGAAACTGATTTCGTGAGCGATGACGAGATGGTTTTGGCGGTCAAATTAAACGGTGAAGCGGTCGCTTATCCGGTGCGGCAGATGGCTTATCATCACATCGTGCAGGATGTCGTCGGCGGACAGCCGATCACGGCGACTTACTGAACGCTCTGCCACACGGGAATTGTGTGGCAGTCCGTCGTGAACGGGCGTAAACTGACTTTTCATTTAGCCGGAATCAACAATCAAAATTTTATAATGCGCGACGAGGAAACGGGTTCGTGGTGGCAGCAGGTTTCAGGCGAAGCGATTCAGGGCGC
>JAYVKL010000125.1:0-17352 GCA_043768465.1 Pyrinomonadaceae bacterium | reverse complement strand
AAATTCACTTGGTCGAAAAGTGGATGGCTTAATTTTACATTTTACATTCTTCATTCTAAATTTTTACCGGATAAAAATTTAGAATGAAGAATGTAAAATTGCCAGTCTTTTTTGAATTTCCAAACACGCTCTTAGAATATAAAGCACTATGTAAAAATTAGTTTCAAACCCGCGATGAACAGCCCGAACGCCAGCACGCGCCGCAGCGTCAGCGAATTGAAACGATAACTTCCGACCGTCGCGCCGATGATTCCGCCGACGATTGCCGCCGTGATCCAAATCCAAACCGTCGTCGGCAGTTCCAGCACTTGTGCGTGATTGCCTGACAAACCCGAAATCGAGTTGACCAGAATGAACAAAGCGGAAATTCCCGCCGCTTTTTTTGTTTCCGTCCAATTCATCAAAAGCAGAATCGGCGTGAGAAAAATCCCGCCGCCGACACCGATCAAGCCCGACACCAAACCGAGAATCGCGCCGATCATCAAACAAATCCCAACTTTTGGCGGGTTCGGCTCAGTTTCCGATTTCAAATTTATCGCCAGCCGAATCGCCGACAGGATTAAAGTTGCGCCGAGCATTATTTTATAAGCGGCTGTCGGCAGGTGAATCATCCCGCCGACGAAAGCCGCCGGCACGGACGCGGCGGCAAACGGCAGAAAGACTTTCCAATCGAAATTTCCGGCGCGGTAAAATTGGATGAAGGCGATGGAGGCGACGAACAGATTTAACACCAGAGCCGTCGGGCGCGAAACTTCCGGCGCGACGGCGAGCAGTGCCATCACCGCCAAATAGCCCGACGCGCCGCCGTGTCCGACCGATGAATAAAGCACCGCGACGAGAAAAATGGCGAGAACAATCAGTGTTTCAGGCGGCATTTTACTTTTTCGATTTCGGCTGAAATGCTTTGTAGCCGACGAAAACGGCGAAACCGACGGCGATTAAACCCATCACGACGAAAAGCAACAGATGAACCAGTCCGCGCCAGTTGTATTTTCCGTCGAGCAATTCTCCGATTTGCAGTAAAAAAACGATATTTCTCATACGTTGGCGGCGCGTCTTTTATCAATTCGATTGAGCCATTCGTCCCAGTCTCCAAGCGCGATTTCGACCTGCACGCCGTGCCGTTCGCGTTTGTTGCGGTATTTTTTGCGAAGTTCGAGCGGCAATTCCGAAAGCAGTCCGAACGTGATATTGACCGGCTGAAAATTTTTCGTCTCGACGTTGGAAACATACCGGCACAGTGCGCCGATTGCCGATGTCGGCGGCGCGACGATCAAATCTTCGCCTCTGGAAATTCGCGCCGCGTTCAACCCGGCGAGCCAGCCCGTGCCGACCGACTCGACGTAGCCTTCGACACCGGTAATCTGTCCGGCGAAAAACAATTTCGGCTGTTTTTTCGTTTGCAGAGTCTCGTAAATAATCTGCGGCGAATTGATAAAAGTGTTGCGGTGAATCTGCCCGAACTGCAAAAACTCGGCGTTCTCCAATCCCGGAATCAGCTTCAAAACCCGTTCCTGCTCGCCGTATTTCAAATGATTCTGAAATCCGACCAGGGAAAAAGCGTCTGCCATTAAGTCTTCCTGCCGCAACTGCACGGCGGCGTAAGGTTCGCGCCCGGTCGCCGGAACGGGCAAACCGACCGGCTTCATACAGCCGAACCGCAGAGTGTCCACGCCGCGCCGCGCCAATTCCTCAATCGGCAGACACGCCTCGAACCATTTCGTATCTTCAAAGCGTTTGAGCGGGACGGATTTGGCTTCGATCAATGCGCCGTAAAACCGGGCGTATTGTTCCCGGTCAAACGGGCAATTGACATAATCGTCGCCGCCTTTGCCGTAACGCGCCGCTTTGAAAGCGATGGACATATCAATGGAATCCGCCGCGACAATCGGCGCAATCGCGTCGTAAAAATAAAGCTGATCGTCGCCGGTAAACTTCATAATTTCAGCGGTTAGAGATTCCGAAGTCAAAGGTCCGGTAGCGATAATCGAAATCTCGTCCGCCGGAATTTCCTTGATCTCTTCACGAATCAATTCGATATTCGGATGCGTTTGGATTTCCCGCGTCACATATTCGGAAAACTTGCCGCGATCAACCGCCAGAGCCGCGCCCGCCGGAACCTTCGTCGCTTTTGCCGCCCGCATCACTAGCGAATTTCCGCGCCGCAGTTCCTCCTTTAAAAGATACGGCGCAGAACCGACTTCATCGGTTTTCAGCGAATTCGAGCAGACGATTTCGGCGAGTTGTTCAGTGCGGTGCGCGGGCGTTGCCGTGACGGGGCGCATCTCGAAAAGTCGAACTCTCGCGCCCGCCTCCGCCGCCTGCCACGCCGCTTCGACTCCGGCTAAACCGCCGCCGATGACATTTATCTTTTCCATAACTTTTTTACTTTTGCTGCCTTTTTTATCGTAACTATTCAGCCGCCAATTGTGAAATTAAACGATGGTTTTCAAACGCCCGCCGTCGCGCCGCCGCAGCTCGAACCGGCGCCGGCGGTGCAGCCGAAACAATGTGCGCCGGTCGCAATGTTTCGTTTTAATAATTTGTCGAAATCAAATTCGCCGATTGTCTGCGGAAGATTTTTCTCCACGCCCAAATCGAGCGTCTGGTTAAAATCGCAGTCGTATAAATTCCCGCGCCAGTCCACGCTGATCGTGTTCCGGCACATCAAACCGTCAATCGTCGCCGGGTTAAAAGCGTCAATCAGCTTTTGCATATAAGCCGTTTCGTTTTTCGTGCGCCGCAGCCAATCGAGATAACGTGCAATCGGCATATTGGTAATCGTGAAAAGATTATCGAACGAAATACCGAAGCGCGTTTTCAGTTCGCGTTTGAAATCGGCTTCAATCGCCGATTGTTCGGGCGGCAAAAACGCGCCCGTCGGATTGTAAACGAGGTTCAAAACGAGTTTTCCGCCGATGCCGTAACCGACCGCATTCAGCTTTTTCAAGGCTTCGATTGATTTGTCGAAAACGCCTTTGCCGCGCTGCGCGTCGGTTTGCTGCTGGAGAAAATACGGCAGAGACGAAACGACTTCAACGTCATTTTCCGCGAAAAATTCCGGCAAATCCACTTGATCTTCCTCAAACATCACGGTCAAATTATGCCGCACGATAGTTTTCGCGCCGGACTTTCTCGCTTCAATCACCAAATACCGAAAATCGGGAATCATCTCCGGTGCGCCGCCGGTGATGTCGAGCGTTGGAATTTTATATTTCCGCAAAACATTCAAACAATCGGTGATAATCGAGCGCGGCATAATCTCCGTCCGCGCCGGCGAAGCGTCAACGTGGCAGTGTCGGCAAGCCTGATTGCAGAGTTTCCCGACGTTCACCTGCAAAGTGTCAATCGCCGCCGAACGCAATGTCGCGCCGCCGAGTTTTTCCGCAAAGCCGACGGGCGAATTCGGCAGAGCCGATTTCCCTTGGCGCGTTATTTGAACCGTTGTCTGCATAATGAATTTGCCACAGAGAACACAGAGTTTACAGAGTAATTTTGCTCAGGATTTTCTCTCTGTGTCCTCTGTGAACTCGGTGGCTGAAAAAAAATTCACATCGAAATTTTATCGTGCGCGTTGTGCGATTGAATGCCGTGAATCAGGCTCGCGCCGCCGCGAATCGCCGAAGCGAGGTGCATCGCTTCGGTCATCTGCTCCATATTCGAGCCGTTTTCAAGGCTCGAAGCGGTGAACGCTTCGATGCAATACGGGCATTGCACCGTCACGGCGACCGCCAGCCCGATCAAAGCCTTTTCGCGTTTCGACAACGCGCCTTCTTCCTGACAGGCTTGATACCAAGCCATAAATTTCTCGAAAAGTTCGGGTTTGTGTTTGGCGATTTCGCCGAATCTGCCTAAATCTTCCTCGTCGTAATAACTCATAATTTTCCTAACAGCAGCCGCTTCTGTCGCCGCCGAGTTCGCCCGACAAATCGGTCAAATTATATTCCAAACCTTTTGTTTCTCGCGGATGCCTTTTCACTGTTCGGCAGCAGTCGAATTCTTGCGCGCCCGCCAGTTCGATGTTTTCAATCGGTTCGACGCGGATTATTTACGAAGCCTCCTGCAATTTTCCCGTAACGAAATTCGGTGTTCGCGCAACCGATTTTACCCGCCATTTCGTCTATTTCATTCGGCAAGAGCCGCAAAAACTGCGGATCGTATTCGACCGGGCAGCACAGAGCCGCCTCTTTTCTCCGCGATGCCGCGCCGTCGCGTTCTCTGACCGCGCCTTCCACGTTAAAATCGATTGTCATAAATTACCTTGTCGTCTCAAAAAAAGCTAAAATTTATTTCCGTTATGAACCGAACGATTATTATTATGGCAAAAGTTCCGCGTGCCGGAAACGTCAAAACGCGGCTTCAGCCTTTTCTCGATGCCGAACAATGCCAAACGCTCGCCGAAGCCTTTCTTTGGGACGCGATAAACAAAACTCGAAACCTTTGCGACCGGCTGCTGATCGCTTTTGCGCCCGCCTCCGAAAAAGATTATTTCGCCGCTTTTGACATCGAAAATTTAACTGCCATCGAACAGCGCGGCGCGAATTTGGGCGATAAAATGTCCGGTGCTTGCGAGTTCGCTTTTCGCGCCGATTCGGATGCGAACGTCGTTTTAATCGGCACGGACAGCCCGACCATTCCGCCGGAGTTTATCGAAGGAGCGTTTGAGTTTTTAGAATCCGAAGCGGAAATAGTTTTGGGAAAATCAGCCGACGGCGGTTTTTATTTGATCGGTTTGCGGGACAATGCGCCGTCTCTTTTCGACACTATCGAATGGAGTTCGGCGTTGGTTTACGAGCAGATGACGCGCAATATCGAGCGGTTAAAAATCCGTTTGCAACTTATTCCGGCTTGGTATGACGTTGATACGCCGGACGATTTACGCCGTTTGCGCGACGAGTTTTTGCAGAACGAAAAAGCCCAAAAGATCGCGCCGCGAACTTTTCAATGGCTAAGTCGAAACTAGACCAAGACTCAGGTTGACTTAAAGCGTGTTTGGAAGGTCATTTGAGCGGCGAGTTGACGGCTTAATTTTACATTTTACATTCGGCATTTTTAATTTCTACCGGATAAAAATTCAGAGTGCTGAATTGCCGATCTTTTCCGCATTTTCAAACACGCTCTCAGAAATAAATTTTAGCCAGCGTTTCCGGTTTCACGCCGAACCAGTAGAGAATCTGCAAAATCGTCCAGCGGGCAAAGGTGAGAATGAAACTCCCGTTTTCAAATCTTCTCGACGAAGTGGTGACGACGGCGGGCAAAGTGACGATTTCGCCGGTTTTCCTTAATCTTTCGACGAAATCCAAATCCTCAAAAATCGGGTATTGGCGAAAGCCGCCGATATTCTCGTAAATTTCGCGCCGCACGAAAATCGCCGAATCGCCGTAAATCAAATCGAGAAGCCGCAACTGCGGATAAAGCCAGGTCAAGAATTTCGCCGCCCGGCGGCTGCCGTCAAAACGAATCGTAAAATTTCCGCCGATCACGTTTTTATTTCGGAGCGATTGTTTTATTTGCCCGAGGCAGTTTGCGGAAACCGACGTGTCGGCGTGGACGAACCACAGAATTTCACCGCTCGCGTGGTTTGCGCCGGTTTGCAGTTGAATTCCGCGACCGCGCTTTGAGTGCAGAATTTTCACGGCGTAATTTCGAGCAATCGAAACGGTCTCGTCGCCGCTGCCGCCGTCAACGACGATTGTTTCGACGGCGGCGCCGAAGATTTTTAAAGATTCGAGCGTTGCCGCAATTGAATCGGCTTCGTCGAGCGTCGGGATAACGATGGAAATTTCGGGCTTCATCGCCGATGTTTTGCCGGTTGCCGCGTCTCCGACAATTGCCAGTCGTCCCGCTGTTTTTCAAACGGCAGCGGCAGCAGTCTCATTAAAGTTACCTCTTTCGGATGCCGATACGCCGGAACGCCGATGGTGATTTCGGCTTGTGAAACATCGGTTTTCAGAGTGTCGTGCAGCCAATCCCAAACCGTCAAACCGCTCGACCAGTTGGAATCTGTTTCGTCGCGGACCGCCGAATGATGAATGCCGTGCAGTCGCGGCGTAACGATCAAACGCGCGAGTTTTCTCTCGAAATCCGGCGACAATTCGACGTTTGAATGATGAAAAAGTATTTCGGGCAATAAAAGCATCTGCCACGCCGCCAATGAAGTCGGCGAAATGCCGATGACGACGATTTGCGCCGCCCGCCACGCGATGGAAATCAGCAGTTCGCCGAAATGAAAGCGCAACGCGGTCGAGGCATCCATCTCTAAATCAACGTGGTGAACCAGATGGAAACGCCACAAAAACGGCACTTTATGCGTTAGAACGTGCCAGAGATATAAAGTGTAATCCATCAGAACGACGGCGAGAATCGTTTCTAAAAATTTCGGAAGTTTGAGAATTTTTAACAATCCCCATCTTTTGCGCTCGACCAGTTTCGTCAGCGGCGCGACGACCGGCTGTTCCGCCAACTGCAAAACCACGGCGGCAATCCCGGCGACCGCCAAATTTCGCCCGTTGCGCTTCGTTTTAGATTCGACCGAATCGCGCAGAGGACGACGATTTTCAAACCAGACCAGAACGCCGAAAGTTCCCAAGGCAATCGGGACGCTGATATATTTCAGGAAATTTTTCATAAAAAGCCGGCTCTTTGCTTTTGGTTGAGCATAAAGAAATTTTACAGGCTATCTCGAAAATTGGAAATTCCAGATTCTAAATTCTACATTCTCAATTCTAAGTTTTTACGCGTAAAAACTTAGAATTGAGAATGTAGAATTTAAGACGACTGGCGGATTTCTGAGATGGCTTCTTGCGAATGCGAAACTCCGAACATCTCAAAAGTTATTCTGTCCATTTACTTGCTAAAAATAATCGGCGAAAATCCGCTTCATCAGCGTTCATCCGCGTCTAAACTTCTTCCTCATTTCAATTTAAAACTCAATTTTAGTAATGAAATTCAAAACAATCTTCTTGCCCGAAATATAACTATAAGATAAAGTTAAACCTGGAAATTTGTTTGTGCATCAAAGCCGAGGCGGAATTTTAAGACAAGGAATTATTGATATGGATTTTACGACCAAAGAATTACTGAAGCGTTATGTGAAACTGGCAATCGGACAACCGTTTGCCCCGATTTTATTGAATATTCTCGTCACCAGCGTTTGCGACATGCGTTGCACGCATTGCTTTTTCACCGAAGAACTCGACGACCGACCGCGTAAAAAACTGCAAATGAAAACCGACGAAATCGAGAAGATTTCCGAGACGCTCGGCGGCAATTTGGGCGTTTTAATTTTAGCGGGCGGCGAGCCGTTCACCAGAAAAGATTTGCCGGAAATCTGCAACGCTTTCTATCGCAATAATAAATTGGATTCGGTTTATCTGATGTCGAACGGGCAGATTCACCCGCGTATTTTTCCCGATGTAACGCGCATTTTGCAGGAAAATCCGAACCTCAACGTCACGATTGCTTTGGGAATTGACGGAATGAAGGACGCGCACGAAAAGATTCGGCGCAAAGAAGGCAGCTGGGACAAAGCGATTCACACGGCGCGGACTTTGCAGGAAATGAAAAAGGAATTTCCGAAACTTGACGTGCAGACCTGCACCTGCGTGATGAAGTCGAACGAAGACACGATTTTCGATTGGTATGATTTTCTGAAATACGATTTGAAGCCGGATAAAGTCAACATCAACTATATTCGCCCGCCGTCGGCTGATCCGAACGAGTTGAATTTCGACCATAATCGTTACGGGCAATTGTCGCAGATGATTCTCGACGACACAAAAAACGCCGCGATCAAAAACAATTACGGCGGCGATGCCGGATTCTTTAAAGCGGCAATTGACCTTTATATGCACGATTTAATCGCCAAAACCAAGGAAACCGGCGAGCCGCAGATGACCTGTTACGCGGGAACGGCGGGCGCGGTGATTTTCGACGAAGGGACGATTTCTTCGTGCGAGAATCTGGAAGCGACCGGCAATCTGCGCGATTTTAATTGGGATTTCGGCGCGGCGTGGAATTCTCCGGCGATGGTCGCCCGCCGCAAAAAAGCTAAAAACGGCTGTTTCTGCACTCACGAATCGAATTCCTATTATCCGTCGCTACCGTTTAATCCGAAGCATCTGATTCAGATTAAACGACTCGAAAGCCAAATGAAAAAGGCAAGCCAACGAATGGCGAGCGTCGCGCCGCAAACCGAAAGTGTTGCCGTTAAAGCGTAAATATGTCGCCGAAGGTCAATTACATTGTGGACGGCAGAGGCGAGAAATTATTCGTCCAAGTCGCCGTTAAGGATTGGGATAAAATAGTCGCCGAAAACAAGCGGCTCAAATCTCTGTTTGATTTTCGGAACGATTTGCAAGACGCGCTGCGCGAATCCGAGCAAATTCGACGCGGCGACCGGCGAGGCGTTGCTTTAAGCGACTTTCTCGATGAATTGTAAAATTATCGTCGTCGAGAATTTTAAGCGCGAAGCCAAACGATTGGTGAAGAAATTCGTTTCGTTAAGAGATGAGTTGCGGCAATTGGAAAAAGAACTTTTGCGAAACCCGCACTGCGGAACGCCGCTCGGCAAAGGTGTTTATAAAATTCGTTTGGCGGTCAAAAGCAAAGGCAGCGGGAAAAGCGGCGGCTTGCGCGTTATTACGAGAACCGTCGAAATTCAAATGCAGGTGATGGAACAATCGCCGCAAACAGATATTTATCTGCTTTCGATTTACGACAAAGCCGAGCAGTCCGCTATTGCAGATAAGCAATTGAAGAGTTTAATCAATAGTATTTTATTTGAGTCTGAGTAAAAAACTGCTTTAACTTTAATTATGCAAGTTTCGCCCGAATCCATTTTGGAAATGCCGAACGCCTTTCTGCTCGTTGATAAAGTCAAATCCAGACTTGCCGACGAGCAGAAGCGGCGACGGCATTTCTATAAAATCGTTGAAGAGAATAAAAAAATGGAATTTATCAACGGTGAAATCATTTTTCACTCGCCCGTCAAATTGCAGCATAATGACGCAACGGTTCTGCTTGGGATGCTACTCAAGGCGTTTGTCAACAAAAATAAACTCGGCTTCGTCGGCATCGAAAGAATTATGATTTCGCTAACGCGCAACGACTATGAACCGGATATTTGTTTCTTTGGAACTGACAAAGCAAAAGACTTTAAAAGAAAACAGGTTCAGTTTCCCGCACCCGATTTCGTCGTCGAAGTTTTATCGGATTCGACTGCCAAGAATGACCGCGAAACCAAATTTCAGGATTACGCCGCGCACGGCATCGGCGAATACTGGATTGTTGACTCGGAAAACGAAACGGTCGAGCAATACTTTCTACAAAACGAGCGTTATGAACTTTTATTGAAAGCCAAAGACGGCACGATTAAAAGCGTTGTTCTGCCGAAATTCAAGATTCCGATTCGGGCGATTTTCGGCGAAACTGAAAATTTAGATACGTTGACCAGTTTAATCTCCAAATAAAACCTCATTCACGAATGCCGCAAAACACTCCAAAAATTTTAATAATCTCCTCCGACACCGGCGGCGGACATCGTTCGGCGGCGCAGGCTCTGGTCGAAGGTTTCAATCGTTTTTGGGAAGGCGATTCAAAAGTCGTGCGCGTGATTAAAGCCGTCGAGGAGTCGCACAAATTCACGCAGCGCGGCGTGAATTTGTATAATTGGGTTCTGCGAAACAAACAGCCCTGGATGAAGTATTTCTTTTGGTTCATCAATCGTTATCGCCCGGAAACGCGCCCGTTTTTTCTTGACCGCTGTATCGTTTATTTGAAGGATTCATTTGAAAAATGGTGTCCGCACATCGTCGTCAGCGTTCATCCGATGACGCAGCATATTCTCGCCAGACTCCTTAAAGAATTGAATTTAGCCGATCAAATTCCGCTCGTCACCGTTGTTACCGATCCGTGCTACGGGTTTTGGAAAGGTTGGGCATGTGATGATGTCGCGCTTTATCTGGTCGCCAGCGAAGAAGCGCGGCAGCAGCTGATTGATTACGGAATCGTGCCGAAGAAAATCAAGATTTCGGGCATTCCGATTCATCCGAAATTTCACGAAGTCAGCGAAAAAGACGCGCAGAAAGCGCGGCAGTCGTTCGGTTTGGATGCCGACAAATTTACGGTTTTCGTCAACGCCGGCTGGGTCGGCGGCGGCAACATCCCGCAGATTTTCCGCGAACTGGTGCGCGGCGAACTCGACGTGCAGGCAATTTTTCTCGCCGGTAAAAACGAGGAACTGCGAATCGAAGCCGAAAAGCTGGCGAAAACGGCGAAATTTCCGGTCAAAGTCATCGGCTATTCGGACGAAATCGAAAAGCTGATGCAGTCGGCGAACGTGATGATTTCCAAGCTCGGCGGTTTGACGACGTTTGAAGCGTTGGCGTGTCGTCTGCCGATTATCGCCGATGCGACGACTCCGCCGATGCCGCAGGAAGCCGGCACGGTTAATATGATCGCCAAACGCGGCGCGGGCATTCTGCTGAAAAAAGCCGCCGACATCGTGCCGACGATTCAGAGTCTGCTTTCGGATTCGACGAAGTTTTCGATTAAGTATTCCGATATGAAAGCCGCGACGTTCAATCTGGCGGTTCCGAATTCGACGGAAATGATTATTCGGGAAATCGCCGCGCTGCTGCCGCAAAATCAAAAAGTCGTCGTCGCCGAAACCGCGACGGCTGTCGCGTAAAAAAATATAAAATGGGATCAAAATCGTCATCTTTCAGTTTTTTTAAAGCCGGACGACTCGCCTGCTTTTTGACTGTAAAATTGTGGAAAGTTCCGGCAAATTAAACTTTTTAGAAAGGTCAATATCCGAATCGAAAGGCGAAAGTCAAACGAAAAATCATCCTGAACTTTAGCCTTTTTACTTTTTACCTTTGACCTGCTTTTTGCCTTTTCCCGCCAAACTGCCTTAAACTCTTAAAAGTCTATCTGGAGAAAATAAATTTGTGGCTCTTTTATTAGAAGGAAAACGCGCCTTTGTTTCGGGCGGAACGCGGGGAATCGGCGCGGCAATCTGTGAAGTTTTCGCCCGCGAAGGCGCGGATGTCGCTTTTAATTATCATTCGAGCGACGATTTAGCCGAAGAAGTTAAAAAGAAAATCGAAGCGCACGGGCGCAGAGCTTTGAGCTTTAAGGTCTCCGTTACCGACCGCGTAGGAATGAAGCGTGTCGCCCGCGAAATTAAAGATACCTGGGGCGCGATCAATGTTTTGGTCAACAACGCCGCCGTCAACAAACCGGATAATTTTGCGACGACCACCGATAAATCCTGGGATTGGGTCGTGGAGACGAATGTCGGCAGCCTTTTCGCCGTGACCAAACCTTTTTACAAACAAATGATTCGGGAACGCGCCGGTTCGATTTTGAATATCACGTCGGTCGGCGCGATTCGCTCCTTGCCGACCTCGGTTCACTACGCGACTTCCAAAGCGGCGATGATCGGTTTTACAAAATGTCTTTCCCGCGAAGCCGCCAATTTCGGAATTTCCGTCAACGCGATTGCAGCGGGCATTTTCGACACGGATTTAGGACATACGCTGCCGGAAAAACTTCTTCAGATGCACGATTTTTGGGTTTCCAAAGGCAGAATGGGACAGCCTTCGGAACTCGCCGAATTCGCCGCGTTTATGACGAGCGACCGCAACAGTTTTATGAACGGCGAAATCGTCATTGTGGACGGCGGAGCGATAACCTAAGCAGGAAGGCAAAAGTAAAAAGGCAAAAGTAAAAACCAAACATAACCGCGCACTCCGACAATTTTTGAGACCCGAAAACTTTTAATCATCTGCTTGAAATTTTGAGTTCCGCCTCAAGGCGTAATTCAGAATTAGAAACCGACGAAAATCGGTTCGGGCTTTAGTTCGACATCAAAGATTTCCTTCACCTTCGTCTGAATTTCACCTTTCAATTCCAGAATATCTTTCGCCGTCGCGTTTCCGCGATTGATAATCGCCAAAGTGTGGCGGCTTGAAATTCCGGCGTTCCCTTGGCTGTAACCTTTTCGGAAACCGCTGTTTTCAATCAGCCACGCGGCGGGAATTTTCACTTTATTTTCGTCGGCTTTAAAAAACGGAATGCTTTCGAAGCCGACGAGTGCGGCGCGTTTTTCGATTTTCGCAAATTCTTCTTTCGAGACAATCGGATTCTTGAAAAACGAACCGACACTTTTTGAATTCGGATCGGCCGCGTAAATCACCATTGATTTAGCAGCGCGAATACGCAGAACGGCGCGGCGAGTTTCATGTAAAGTCGGAGTTTTTTCGCCGAAGAATTCCTGTAAATCATTGTAAGCGATTTTTGGTTTGCCGCCGCGTTCGAGCGCGAAGGTGACGGCTAGAACGATGTAGCGATTTGCTTGCGAAGTATTGAAAACGCTTGTCCGATACGCGAAACCGCAGTCGGCGTTAGATAATATTTTGATTTGATTTTCGTTTCGATCAAAAACTCTCACTGCCGCAATCGTTTCCGAAACGTCCTGTCCGTAAGCACCGATGTTTTGCACCGGGGATGCGCCGACGAATCCGGGAATGCCGCTGAGACATTCCACGCCCTGCATATTTTCACCGACGCAAAATTGACAGAAACCGTCCCAATCTTCGCCTGCATCCGCCGTTACTATAAATTCATTCAGCGTCTCTCCGACTGAAATTCCTTTGAGCGCGATTTGCAAGACCAATCCGTCGAAGCCTTCGTCAGCGATTAAAACATTGCTTCCGCCGCCGAGTATGAAAACTTTCAGATTATTTTTATCGGCGTATCGAAGTGCTTCGATAATCTCGTTTTCGTGATTTGCCCGAACAAAAAATCGCGCCTTGCCACCTATTTTGAGCGTCGTATAATTGGCGAGCGAAACATTCTCTTCGATTTGCAAAGCCATAAGATTAAAAATCGAAACCAGCACAGATTAGCAAACCTGCTTCTCAAGTCAAAAATTGAAGAAAAAATCAGACGCGGATAAACGCTGATTAAGCAAATTACCGCTGATTTGTTAAAACTAATTACGGTATTTTGCTTCGTTCAGAGTCCACGCTTACGGGTGTTCCTCCGCCGCGCTTCGCTGGCGAACACGCTCAAGCGTGGACTCTAAGCGAAAACCAAAACGTCTCTTTGCATTTGCCCAGATGCTTATTAGCAATTCGCAGAAAATTGATTTGATCTTTAACTTAAAACTCAAATTAAAAAGGTAGTCGCGGAATTTTGCTCTTGATTTTTTGTTTGGTTTCATCTATTATCACGCCCTTAATGACGTTATCCAATTTTCGTGCGAGTTCCGGGTTTAGCGGTTTCAGTTTATTCAAAGTCTCCCGCGCATCTTTTTTTCTGCTGAATTTGCTTTGCGCTTCGCCGAGATTATAAAGTCCGAGCGCGAAATTATTGTCCAGATTAACGGCTTTTTGAAATTGGCTGATCGCGTCGCTCAATTTGTTCAATTTTCGATACGCGATGCCCAATTCGTTGGTGCCGATTTTCCAATCCCGATGCAGACTGTTCGCTTTGGTCAGGGTTTCGACCGCATTTTGATATTCGCCGAGACCGGTGTAGGTAATCCCCAAATTTAGCTGCGCCGCGTCGAACTTCGGGTTTATTTCAACCGCTTTCTGCAAAACCGTTTTGCCCAAAGCGAGTTTCGCCTGCCCTTCGTCTTTTTTGTCGGCTTCGATGTCGTTCTGCGCGGCGTTGTAATATCCCCAGCCGAGATTCGTATAATCAATCGTGTCGGGACTCAAATCCTTCGCCGTTTGAAGTCGCGCAATCGCCTTTTCCCAATCGCTGACTTTGCCCAGACAATAACCCCATTCGCTGAACAAATCGGGATCGTCCTTGATCTGCACGGCGGCGAGTTTATATTCGCCGTTGGCTTCGGCGAATTTCTCCATCTGCCGATAAACGCTGGCTAAGTTGGCGTGTGCGGCAGAATTTTCACCGTCCAGTTCGATGACTTTCAGATACGCCGTTTCCGCTTCCGTGTAATTGCCTTGATTGTAATTTGACACGCCTAAATCAAACCAGCCCTGAACGAATTCGGGATCAATCTCGACTGTTTTACGATAGGCGGCGATGGCTTCGTCTCTTCTTTTGAGCCGTTCGTAAACTTCCGCCTGATAAAGATACGCTTCCAAAAAGTTCGCGTCGAGAGCCAGCGTTTTATCAAAAGCCGCCAACGCTTGGTCATTTTCGTTTCGCTTGAAATAAAACAGGCCGCGCAGAAAAAGCGTTTCGGCATCGTCGGGCGAACTCGCTTCCGCTTTTTTCAAATAAATTTCCGCCGATGCCAAATCGTCTTTTTTGTAAAACAGACTGGCGACGCGAATGTATATTTCCGATGCCGCCGGATTTATTTGCAAAGCCTTTTGATAACTAGCCAGCGCATCGTCATTTAATTTCAAATCTTCTTTAACCTGCCCGATTTTAGCGTTTGCCGCGTAATTTTTGTCGTCGGCTTCGGACGCTTCACGATAAAAACTTACGGCTTCATCCCGATTGCCCGCCGCGACGGATTCGTCGCCTTTAGCGATATATGCCTCGCTCAATCCTGATTTCGCATCGCGGTTTTGCGGGTTGCTTTTCAAAGCGTTTTTATACGTTTCGATAGCTTTGTCAATTTCTTTGTTCTCCAGCAAAAGGTCGGCTTTGGCGGTTAGCGTTTGAGACGTTTTGATGCCGGTCGGCGGCGTTTTTCTTTTTACATTGCGATTTTTTGCCGTCAAAGTCGGGCTGCCGGTCGTTCGTTTTCTGTTTTTGGCGATTGCGGCGTTATTCCCGGTTTTCCGGCGCGAAGCCGTCGCCGATGAATTTCTGAGATAGTATTTCGAGGTTGTGGATTTAGATTGCGGATTGATTCGGGATTTGCGAAAAACAAAAACGCTCGCCCCAAGCGATAAATCTTCGTTTGGAACCAGGTCCTGCGCGTTCGGCGCGAGACTTCCGAAGGAAACGGAAAATACGATAATAAAGGATAAAATAAATTTGACCGTTCGATTGTTTAAATTCATATCAAATCCTGCCTAAAAGTTTTTGCGTTGGCGGTATTAAAATCTTCGGTTTATTCGACGATTGTGATTTCGATTTTAATCCAAGTTCACGAATTCGAGATTATTTCCCGAACGCTCTCAATATAGTTTTTCAGGTATGTATCTTTTTCGATGAACGGAACTTTCTCGCGGATTTTACGATATACGCCGCGAGTTCCCTTGCCGAGTTGTTTTTCCATCCCGATTTTTCTACGTCGAAAATCAACGCCTTGGGCGGCGGCGAAAAGCTCTAAAGTCAAAATATATTCGAGGTTTTCGGCGATGGTTCGCAATTTCAAAACCGATGTCACGCCCATCGAAACGTGGTCTTCGACGTTCGCCGAACTCGGAATCGTGTCCACCGAAGCCGGATGCGACAGGATTTTATTTTCCGTGCAAAGCGCGGCGGCAGTGTATTGGACGATCATAAAGCCGGAGTTGAGTCCGCCGTTTTCCGTTAAAAACGGCGGCAGAACGTGCGAATTGGAACATTCGTCGGTCAGGCGCATCAAGCGGCGTTCCGAGATATTGCCGAGTTCCGAAAGCGCAATCGCCAGATAATCCATCGAAAGCGCGAGCGGTTCGCCGTGAAAATTACCGCCGGAGATCACCTCGATTTTGTCGCAGGTTTCATCGCAGAAAATCAAAGGATTATCGGTGACGGCGTTGAGTTCGATGTTGACCACCCATTCGGCGTAGGCAATCGCGTCGCGGCACGCGCCGTGAACCTGCGGAATACAGCGCAGAGTATAGGCATCCTGGACGTTCGCCGCGTCGAATTCGCGGACGAATTCGCTTTCGGCAAGAATGTCGCGCAGATTTTTCGCGCAGTCAATCTGGCGCGGATGCGGGCGCAGCGCGTGAATTCGCGCGTCAAACGCGAGCAGCGTTCCGTTTAAGGCTTCGAGCGACAAACAGCCGGCGACATCGGCGACATCCGATAATTTTTTCGCTTTGGCGGTTTCCATCAAACCGACGGCGGTCATAATCGTCGTCCCGTTCGTCAACGCCAAACCTTCTTTGGCGGCTAAAACGACGGGCGCGAGTTCGGCTTTTTTCAACGCTTCCGCGCCGCTCAAATTTTCGCCGTTGAAAATCGCTTCGCCTTCGCCGATCAAAAGACAGGCGACGTGCGCGAGCGGTGCTAAATCGCCCGATGCGCCGAGACTTCCCTTTTCGGGAATAATCGGATGAACGCCGCGATTGAGAAATTCAATCAATGTTTCCAAAGTTTCCCGCCGGATGCCGGAAAATCCACGCGCCAAAGTGTTCGCCCGAATCAGGATAATCGCCCGCGTCGTCGGAATGTCGAACGGTTTACCGACTCCGACGGCGTGGCTGACGACGATGTTTCTCTGCAAAAGCTCGACTTCTTCGCGTGAAATAATTTTGTCTTTGAACGCGCCGAAACCAGTCGTGATGCCGTAGGCGATTTCGCCGCGTTCGAGCAAAGTCTGGACGGCGTTTGCCGAGCAGTCAACCTGCGCCCGCGCTTTTTCTGACAACGAAACGCGCGGATCGTCCGGTTTGCCATGCGCGACGGCGAGAACCTGCTCGAAGGTTAGGCTTTCGCCGTCTAAAATAATTTCGTTCATTTGGAGTGATCCGAAGATTGAGGTTTGATTTCAACGCCCTGATAAACTTCGTCAAGGCGTAAATCCAAATCCAGAGTGTTGAGATGCAATGTTTCGCCCGCTGCATAATCGCTTTGCAGCCAAAATCGTTCGTTGTGTTTTTGGAACAAGGTGATAAATTTGTCGGTTTGCGACACCAGCAGATATTCGCGGAAACTCTCGATTGATTTATACTGCTGAAATTTTTCGCCCAAGTCGTAAAATCCGGTGCTGTCGGATAACACTTCGACAATCAAAATCGGGTTGACGAGGCACTGCAATCCTTGAATCTCCACGAAAACAGTTTCCCCGCAGACAACCGATAAATCAGGATAGCGATAAGTCGGCAGCACCGGAACTTTTATTCGCAGGTTGGATGGAAAAACCCGGCAGCCGCGATTTATACAGATTTGATTTAATTTGGAAATTAAATTCACCTCAATGGTCGCGTGTTCCGGCGACACGCCGCTCATTTCAAATATCTCGCCATCGAAATACTCAAAATTTCCTTCCGCGTTTTTGTCCAGCTCAAAGTATTCTTCGAGCGTATATTTTCGCTTTGGCAATGCAGTCATTTGTTTTCACCTCATTATACGAATCAAGAGTAGGGATTTTTGTCAGTATTAGAGCAAATTCGGATTGAATGTATGGCAGACTTTAGTCTGCCACCGCCGTCGAGAGTCGGGTCTGAGCGAGGCGGCAGACTGAAGTCTGCCATACAC
>JAYVKL010000124.1:0-34379 GCA_043768465.1 Pyrinomonadaceae bacterium | reverse complement strand
TTCATCTTCCGCAATTTTCACACGAGATTTTAGCGGAAGCAAACTAAGGTCTTGCGCTGTAAGCGCATAGCTTTGGCTAGCGTGCTGGAACAGTAAAATGAATTTTAAATTTTACATTCTAAATTCTAAATTCATCGCTTGATAAAACTGCTTTATTTGCGAATCGAAATGAAAAACGAAGAATGCCAAATTTAGAATTCAAATTTCTAATTTTTGACAATCACGAACGACGGCGTTTGGGCGTTCGTATCGGCAAGTTCGCGTTCGATGCTGAGGTTGTTTTTCGCGCACTCGCTTTTTATAAACGCTTCGGTTTGAAAAATTTCCTTGCCCGCCCAAAATCCCGTTGTCAATTGGTTTCCGGTCGTCTGATGCCACAAACTTCCCGCCAGACAAATCAGCGGATAAGCGATTTGTTTCGGGTTGAAGGTTTTCAGACGGGTTTTTAATAATTCAAAGTAAAAAGCGGGCGCGTGAGTTTTCAAAAGAAAAACGCCGCCCGGTTTTAACACTCTGGCGACTTCGGCAAACGTCCGCCGGTTGTGCATATAAGGCAGGGCGACGCGGCACAAAACGACTTCAAACGTCGCGTCGGCGAACGGAATCCGCTCGCCCGTCGAGCGCACGAACGCCGTTCGATTTTTGAATTCATCGCGCCCGAAAACGTTTTTCACCACCGTGCCGAGTTCCGCCGCCTGATCGATTCCAATGCAGAAAGCCTCGGTTTGTTCGACGAACGGCAAAATATCCTGTCCCGCGCCGCAGCCCAAATCAAGAATCGTGCGCGGTTTTAAATTTTTCACCGCGTCAACCAGCAGAAATTTCTCCGCCGCGTCCGCCCGCGCGTAGTTGTCGAGTGCCGCCTGCGTATATTCCTGATAAGTATCAACTTTCGTCATCGTCGTTGTTCCGATAAAAGCCTAATCGCCCGCGATTTCCGCTTTCGCATCGCGCCAGCCCGCCGGATGTTCGACGTTTTGATTGACTGCCAATTCGATCAAATTTTCCGCCGTTTGATTTTTTTCCCAATCGCCTAAAAGTTCGATCTCCGACGGCTCGAAATCGGCGATGCGCCAGCGGAAATCTCCGAACGAATGCGTCAGCAGCGAAATTTTTCGCGCGTCGTAACCGAGCAGAAACGCCCCGACCCAATCAGCCGCCGCCGCGTTTTCGCCCGCCAGAATCAAGCCGAGCGGCAGCTCGTCTGAGGCGAGCGGACCGTCGCCCTGCCCGGCGATCACCGCGTCGGAAATGTGTAGCACGCGCCTTTGAACTTCGTCGCCGAAAGTCGCATCAGCCTTGCCGTAAAGCAAAACGCGGTTCAAATCAAGGCACATTCGCGGCACGGTTTCGTTGCCCGACCACGCGCCTTCGATGCCGGTTTCGTCGCCCTGCAATCGCATCATTCGCTCAAACTGCGTCCCGACGGTTGCCAGCATTCTGCCTTTGAGCGGAGATTTCGTCATATTCTGCCGGTCGAAAATAAATTCCAAGCCACGCTTGACCAAACCGCTTTCCGGGTAGCAGTCGCCGCCTTCGCCCGCGCCGCCAATGCGGTGATGCGGCAAAAATTCCTTGTTGCCGTTGATGCCGACGAGATTTTTCAGCGCGTTGGTGATGCCCGCTTTTTTGTGCGTTTTCAGTTTCGGCAGATTGATGACGACATCGGCTTCGATGATTTCCCGCGCCACCAGATATTGATGATTGCCCGGCGAATGCGTTTTCGCCATCAGGCGCGGGTCGTAATTGGTGACGCGAAACGATTTTTTATCGTCGGTCAGAGGTTCGAGCAAACTGTCTGCGCCGAGATTAAACCGCACATAATTCGCCTCTTCGCGCCGGTTCTCCTCCGCCCGCCGCACGCCGCCGACGATCACGGCGACGGTGCGGCGAAAATCCACGATCCCTTTAAATCGCGTGTCTTTTTTCTGCAAATCCGCCGCCCATTCGTCGAGTTTCGTCTGGCGCAAAAGCGTTTCAAAATCGCAGCTTTGAATCGGCGCGTCGCCAACTGTTACCTGCAACGGATTGGCTTTCAGCACTTCGGCGACAACGGCTTGGACGATTGATTGATGCGTCACGAGCGGCAGTAGTCCGGCTTTTCCCTGATTTTTGTGCAGCACCAGATTCGGTTTGACGACGACTTTCGCGCCCTCTTCGATAATCGCGCCGAACGCGCCGCGCCCGACTTCCGCCCAGCCGAGAATATCGGCGTTCCGCCGAAGCGCCGCCGCGATCTCGCTTTCCGAATAATCCGCCGAAGCGATTTTAACGGCGGCAACCCGCGCATCTTTGATTTGATTTTGTAGATTTATCTTCATTTGAAAGTCGCCGCCGAAACGTGGAAAAAATTGATTTCGCTTTTTTAAGCGGTTAAGGATAAAGTTCGGAGTTCCGCCTTCAGGCGTTTGCGCTCGCCAAAGGCGGCGAACCGCCTGAAGGCGGAACTCCGAACTTTTCAAAATACTTTGAATCTTCTCAACTGTTTATTTTTCACTTTTTACTTTTGAAATCACGGGTCGCCACTTATTCGCCCGCGTGCGCGGAACCGCTTCGACTAATTTTACATCCGCCGTTAGGTTTTCCAAATTAGCGCGAATTAGCTGCCGGATTTTTTGCGTGTCTTCCGCCTTGAAATCGGCTTTCGGAACGATTTGCAATTCGACGGCGTAATCCGCCGTTTGCACGAAAACGAATTCGCGGACGGCGAAATCTTTCAACAAATGCGGCAGTTCAATGCCGTGAATCCATCTGCCGTCGGGCAGCCAGATTCGATCCAACTCGCGCCCGGCGACTTCTTTAATCTGAAACGCCGGATGTCCGATTTTGGAATTTAACGGAAATTTCCCGACATCGCCAACGCGGTAGCGCAGCATCGGCATCGCGTCGGCGTGAAGTTTCGTGACCAGAATCGGCGATGTCTCGGCGGTCGTCTCCGGTTCGACTAAAGCCCACGCCCAATCAATTTCGTAATCGAGATTTTTCGCCGGATGCGTCTGAATCGCCGCGCCGCCAAAATCGCGCCCGCCGTAGCGTTCGTAAACCGGCTTGCCGAAAACTTCTTCGACGGCGCGGCGGTGTTCCGGCGATAATTTTTCCGCGCCGGTAACACAACAAATTCGCGGGTAATTTATCGGGCGCAGATTGTTTTCCCGCAAAAACTCGGCGAAGTGTCCGAGCGCGGTGGCGTAGGCGACGATGCAGTCGGGTTTCCAGCTTTCGAACTCGCGGTGATAACGCCGGAAAACTTCAGGCGACAGGCGAAAACAATCGAAGTAGCGAATGTTTTCGGCGTAGTTTTTGGCGCGGTCGCGCCAGTTGTCAGAGGCGTTCGGGTCGAGGTGATGTCCCCAGAAATAAGCGGTTTTTGCGCCTTTGGAGATACCGATGCGATTCATCGAAAAATCGCCGCCGCTTTCCTTCCAGCCGCGTTCTTCGGCTCCGAGCCAGATTTCCGTCGGCGTTCCGGTCGAGCCGCCGGTCGCGTCCTTTTGCAGTTGGTCTTTCGGGACGGCGCGGCTGACGAGATTTTCCGGCGCGGCGTGAATGTTTTCGCGTTCCAGAACCGGCAGTCGCGCAAAATCGTCGAAACTGAAATCCGTCTGCGGATCGAAATTTATCGCATCGAAAAGCTCACGGTAATAATTGGTTTCGAGCGCGGCGCGACGGACGACGAAACGCAGTCGGCTCAAAATCCATTCGCGCTTTTGGGCTTCGCTCCAATTCTCCGCCTCGCGCCGAAACTTTATTCCGGCTTCGTAATGCGCGAACGTCGGACGCATCGCCGCGCTGCGCCGGCGGCGGGCGTGTGAAAGCGGAACGAATAATCGGCGGGTTAAAAAGCGGCTCATTTTTCGGAAACTGCCGGCAGCGGCGCGGAACTTCGACGGAAGATTTTTCTCAGAATCATCTGCACTTTCTCTTTTTCGGACGTTTCGATAATGCCGAAATAGTTTGCGCTTCCCAAATAAAGCGGCGTGAAAACAAACGCGCAAGCCGCCAAAACCAGATTGCCCGCGAGAAAATCAACGAGCGATTCCTTCGGCGCGGCGAACATCGTTTTAACCAAATTCGCGCCCGAATCGAATATCGCCGGCTGAAACTGCCCGTAGAAAAAATAGGTAAAAAAACCGGCGAACAAACTCGCCAGCGCGGTTTTGCCGACATCTTTGAGCAGCGGCAAATCGCGTTTGCCCGCGCCGATTTTTTTTATCACGACGGCGGCGGTAATCAGTCTTTCAATCAACGCCGTGACGACGACGACGGCGATCATTCCGCGCAAATCGAAATGCTGAATGCCGAAATAAAGCGCGGAAACCAGCCCGATGAAAATGAAGACGCGCAGCACCAGCAGAAATCTGCCGAGTTCTTTATAAGCGCGGATAATCGCGTCGTTGACCAGAACGTAAAACGGAATCAGCGTGATATTGATCATAAAAATCGGGACGCTTCCCAGGTAATTGCGCGTGAACAGAGTCGTGATAAAAGTCGTCGCCGTAATCATCAGAAAAACGTAAATCGGGAAATAGAAAAACGCCAGTTTCTGCATTATCCGCGTGGTCAGACTGATTATTTCCGCCCGGTCGTTTTTCGATTGCAGTTCGCTCATTCGCGGAATCAAAACCGCCGTCACCGACTCCATCAGCATCCCGATGAGCGGCAATTCAAAACAGCCGTAAGCGTAAATCGCAAATTCGGCGGGCGTAAAACGATAGCCGACGAAATAATTGTGCAGATCGTATTGCAGCGTCCAGAACAGACCGGCGAGTCCGAACGGCAAGGCGTAGAAAATCTGCTCGCGGAAAAACTTGAGATCGAACGCCGTCCAGAACGTCGGAAAGCGCGAGTTCAAATAAACGAGCAAAACGATTGACTGCAAAAACGCCTGCGCCATCGCCGCGTAAATGAACGATTCGACGGTCGTAAAAATAATCACCGCCGAGATCATCAAAATCGTTTTCGTCAGTTGCGCGAGAATGATAAAAGCCGTTGCCGTTTTCGCCTCGCGGTTGGCGACGGCGACGGTTTCCAGAAACGTCGAGAAAATCCAGAGCCAGATGACCACGCCGATTTTCGGAGCCAGCCGCGTTAATTCGTCGCTCTGAAAAATGTTGCCGAGCAGTTGCGGATAAAAGAAAAGCGTGAGAAATGCCGCCGCGCCGACGGCGAAATTAAACAGCAGCGTGTTGGCGACGACCGACGGACGGCGGACGGTTTCACGCGCCAGAAAATAAAATGCGCTCGCGCTGAAACCGAGCGGCAAAATCGCGTTGGCGGTCGAGATGACGAGAAAAACCTGCCGGTAAACGCCGACTTGCTGCTGCGAGAAATAGCGGACGACGAGCAGGGGCAGCAGAAAGCTGATGGCAAAGCCGACGACTTTGGCGAACAAAAGCCACGCGCTCTGCGATTTTAAGGATGTCGTTTTGGTCTCCATTGTTCGGGCGATTCAGCCGGCGGTCGGGCGATTTTTCGGGACGAAACTGATTTCGGAGCGGCGGCGGGAACGGTAAAATTTCAGCAGCAGGCGCGGCGCGTATTTGACGAGAAACATTATCAATTGCAAACGCTTCGACTTGCGATATTCGTTGGCGGCGCGAAAAGCGGTGTGCGCCGCCGCGAAATCTTCGTGCAGCAAAAACGCTTTGCCGCGCTCGATTTCGAGTTCGGCGTTCAAGCGCACCAGTTGGTTTTCGATGATTTCCCGCTGCGCCGCGTCGAGTTCAAACTGGCTTTTGACGCGCCGGTAACTGTCAATTTCGCGTTCGACGCGCTGCATCGAATTGCCGGAAAGACTGTCGCGGCGGACGCGATATTTCAGCAAAACCTGTTTTTGATAGCCGATGCGCGTTCCGCCCCGCGCCATTTTCAGCCACAACGCGAAATCGTGAGCGCGAAGCCATTCTACATCGAATTTGCCCGCGTCCAGCACATTTCGCCTTTTGGTCAAAACGCCGGACGTGATGACGTTACAGCGCAAATCGAGCAGACCTTCAAAGTTCGGTTCGCCTTCGGACGGCGCGTTTTTCGTAAATCGCTGCCCGTCCATCGCCGAACCGCCGAACAGAATCGCGTCGGCGTAAACCAAATCCAAATCGTTTTTTTCGAGGTATTCGATTTGCGAAGCCAGAAAGTTTGCCTGCCAAACGTCGTCGCCGTCGAGAAATGCGAGCAGCCGCCCGCGAGCGTGTTCGATGGCGACGTTGCGCGCCTGCGCCGCGCCGCCGTTCGCCTGTTTGAGATAAACGATTTTGTTCAAATAAGGCTGCAAAACCCGTTCAAATTCGGGCGTGTCGGGCGAACCGTCATTGATTACGATAATTTCGTAGTCTTTGAAAGTCTGCGCGAAAACCGAATCCAGAGTCTCCGCGATATATTCGGCGATGTTGTAAGCAGGCGTAATAATCGAAATTACCGGCGCGTTTTCAGAGACTTTCGCGCCGACGTATTTCTGGAATTTATTCGGTGTTTCGATTATTTGCATTGATGTCGCAAGAAATTCCGTTTCACTTATACCTTTTACCTTTTACCTTTTACCTTACGTCCGTATCGGCTCCCAGCGGGCGTAGCGTTCGCCGCGCAGGAATTTATAAAAGCCGACGAGCGAAGCCAGATTTGCCAGCACGAAATACAGTGGGATCGCCGCAATTCCGAGTTTCACGCCGCTTTTTTCCAGCCGCCAGCCGAGCAGCGCAATGGCGTAAAAAGCGATTTGCAGGGCGCAGATACCCGCGAAAATTTCATTGAAAAACGCGAGTGCCAGCGACGCGATGAAAATCAACAGCAGAAAAACCGGCACGGCGTAGCGCAGAAGTTTGTGCGAGACGAGTTCGACGGCGAAAAATCCGCTGCGAAACGGGTTCATCATCCGGCGGTTGCGCCACAAATCGGTGAAAGTCTGCGAGATGACGCGGACGCGCATCCGCATTTCCGTATCCGTGCGGCGGTTGGTCTCCTCGGTACAGACGGCGTTCGGTTCGTAAATCGTCCGCCAGCCCTGCTCGTAAATCACCGTCGCAATCAAAAAATCCGAACACGCTTCGGGGTACATCGGCTGGTAAATCGCCCGGCGAACGGCGTATAAACAGCCGGACGCGCCGATCAGGGAACAGGCGCGGCTTTCGGTTTTTTTCAAAAAAGTTTCGTAATTCCAATAGCTTTTCGCGCCTTTGCCGACGTTGGAACTCGAATCGTCAACGTAGATCAGCCGCCCGGCGACGCAGCCGACGGTTTGATCGGCAAAGCTCGGCAGCATCTGCATTAAAACGTCGGTCTGATACATCGTCGTCGCGTCGGAAAACAGAATAATTTCGCCGTTCGCCCGGTTGACCGCCGCGTTCTGCGCCGTCGTTTTGCCGCCACGTTCCGGTTGGCGGTGCAGTTTTACGCCGTCGCCCGCGAAGCTTTCGACGATTTCGTCCGTGCCGTCGTTCGAGCAGTCGGAGACCACCAGAATTTCCAGTTTGTCCTTCGGATAATCAATCAGCAAAGTGTTTTCGAGTTTGGCGCGGATGTCTTTTTCTTCGTTGTAGGCGGTGATGATAACGGTCACAGTCGGCTCGAACGCCGATTTTGCGACGGTTCGCGGACGAACGCGGCTGACGAACCAGACGAGCAGCGGATAGCCGACGTAAACGTAGAGCAGCGCGGCGGTGCCGATGAAGAAAATTGTTTCTGCCGTCCGATAAATCATTATTTCTCAAACCGTCTGCCAAGCCGGGATTTTTTCGCGCCAGGATTTGGCTTCGACTTCTTTGGACAATCCTTTTTCGACGACGTAAATCCGCCGGAACGCGACGGCATACGCCACCAGATAATAAACATACCAGAGATACGCCACCGAACCGAAAAAGCTCGACACCATAAAAGCGACGAGACTGCCCTGCAAACCGATTGCCATAAAATAAAACCAATCGCGCTCGTTCGCCGCGTATTGCGTCTGTTCAATCGCGCCGAGTTTGCGAAGCGCGCTGACGATAAAAAGAAGATACGCCGCCAAACCGAGCAGTCCGAGTTCCGAAGAAACCTGCGTGTAGGAATTGTGCGTTTGCAAACCGTGCGGGCTGAAACCCGGCGAATTGCCGATGCCGATGCCCCACGGATTGCGAATCGTTACCAGCAGGGAAAGCAGCAAACCGTCGCGCCGCGCTCCGGCTGAACCGACCGGATCGAGACTCGGAAAAATAATCGAAAGAATCCGCAAACCATAATTGCCGGGCGCAATCGCCAGAAATAGCACGCCGACGACCATTGAAATAAAACTGTATTTCACCCGTTGAGCGCGTCCGAGTTTCCAGACCAAAACCGCCGCCATCGCCACGAAAGCCAGAAACGCGCCGCGCGAAAAGGTAATCAGCATCCCGAACAGAAACAAACCGCCGACTGCCAGATAAAACCACCGCCAAAGCGCATTTTTCGATGCCAGAGCCAGACCGACGGCAATCGGAATCATCGTCACGAGTTGAATCGCCAGATCGTTCGGGTTATTGAAAAGACCGATTAAATCAATCGAGACGCGGTAGCCTTCGGTTTTAAATTCGCCCTTGAAATAAAGATTGATCGCCATCAAACTGATGTAAATACTGATAATCAACGACAGCCAAACGAGCGTCATCAAACGCTTTCGGGTGCGGACGACGTTGACCATCACGATGAAAATCAAAACGGCTTTGATAAACGGATCGTTAAAAGTCGTCCACGCCGCCGCCAGGTTACGGGAAATCGGCATCGTCAGAATCGCCAACGCCGTCAAAGCCAGAACGCATTTGACTTCGGTGCTGAGCATAGTGAGCGAACCTTCAGTCGAAAGCTGCGTCGGCACATAAATCAAAAGCGTCGCCATCGCAATCACGAACGCGCCGAATTGGAGAAAACCCAAACCCGGAATCAGTTCATACGGGCGATAGAAAACGAAAATCGTAAACAGGGTAATTCCCGCGAAAGTCAAACCGTGACCATTGCGGGCGATCCAAGCGTCGGAGGCGAGAAGTTTTTCGCGGCGCAGCGTGATCTTCGCTTCTTTCCCGGATTTCTGCGCTTTTTCAGATTGGCGCGGCGCAGACTCGTTAACGTCCGAATTTTCCGCCGGGATTTTTTGATCGGCATCCGAAACCGGCGATAAAATATTCGCCTCCGCCTTCGCAGGATCAGGGAAACTTGGGGTTTGCGCGGTGGAATCCGCCGCCGCTTCGCCGTCACTTTTCTTGCTGCCGGGCGCAATGGACGAATAACTTTTTGCCGCGCCTTTTTTTTTCGTCGGAGTCAGAGAGTCGTGGTTTTTCCGATTGCCAAATCCCATTGTTCAAACTTCTCTCAAATAAATTTCATTCGATCACGGCAACCGCGATTTTATTTTCACTCGCCGGAGTAGATTATATCTTCTTTTTCAAAATCACGATGATATTCGTTCGCCAGCGGCGGAGCGAACTTCGCATCAGCAATTTAATCCAGAAAAGCTCGACGACGGCGAGCGGCGGAATCACCGCGAACACCGCGTCGGAACTGAGCAGTTTTATTTTCTCGACGGTGAAATTCGTTTTTCGGGCTAAAGCGGCGATGGTTTCGGCGCGGTTGGCTTGGTATTGAACGGCAAAAACATCGTCCGCCGCTCTGCCGTCGAGCAGCCGCGTCAGTTTTTTTACCAACGCTTCCGGCACGATTTTTCGCAGCCGGGCGAAGTAGCCGTTTTCGTTGACCGTGTGGAAAATAAAAACGCCGCCCGGTTTTAAGACGCGATTGATTTCGGCGAACTGAATCTGCGGATTGTCCAGATGCTCGACGACCATATTCGCCGTCGCCACGTCGAAATAATTCTCCGCCAAAGGCAACCGGTCGGCGGTCGCCTGTATTTTTTGCGAGATCGTCCGGTGTTTTAAAAGCGACGGAAAATCATAATCCATCCCGACGATCTGTTTGGCGGCGGCAAATAATACTCTTTCCTGTTCGAGTCGCCACGGCGGTAAAAGATGATGACCGCAGCCGACATCGAGCCATTTGGCACCCGCCGGAATCTCGGCAGTCAGCACGTTTTCGTAAACCGTTTGCGAGTAGTTTAACGACGGCACGATTTTCCGTTTGGCGTAACCGTAAAAATTTTGCAGACCTTTGTTCGCCATAATCGTCGAGCCGTTTTTTATCTGGAAGCCGTCTCAAGAATCGGAAATTCTCAATTTTACATTTTTCATTCTAAATTTTTACGCGGAAAAATGAAGGATTAAGAATGTAGAATGTAAAATTTAAGCCGACTCGCGGATTTTTGAGCTGGCTTCTAATAATTTCCCGATTGTCCAAACACAATGCCGTGTCACCGAAGTTCTGAATTGCCGGATCAGCGTTTAAATCCACGCCTTCAACGTGCGCTTCCGCCGGGCGAAGCGGCGCAGACAAACTAAAATTCAGACTCCAAAACGCTCGCCGCCATTTGATTATCAAAAATGTGATGACAACGCGCCAGCCGATGTTTTCAATCGTCATAATTATAAATTTACCGGAATGATTTTGTCGGCGTAATTCAAGCGACTTTTGAGAAGTTACCGGCGGGCGGTTTTGTTTGGGCAGACTCGACGGATTCGGTTGAACGATCAAAGTGCGGCGACTTGACGACAAATTACCGAGCGTGAGGTTTGTGTTTTATTTTTGAGGGTATCGGCGCGATTCCGGCAGCTTGAATTTTGTGATTAAACCGTTACTTCCTGGGCTTTTTCGACCGTGATGATTTCGCGCACCGTCTGTTTTAAGGCTTTTTCAAAAAATCGAGCTTCGTTCACGCCGTTAAAGGAAAGCTGCTGCAAATTCGATTCGATGCGTTTGCGGTAATCTGAGACCAAGGAATCGGACACGCCGAGCATATCGGCGACTTCCAACTGTGTTCCGCTGTCGGAAATCAGGTAGCAATGCCATAAAACGCTGATCATTCGATTGTATTGCTTTTCTTTGCCGCGCACCGATTTGTTGAGGTTTCGTAAAAAATTGTCCACGAAATTCGTCGCCGCAAATTCGGCTTCGCGGCGCAACACATTCTGTTCGGGCGTTTCGCGGTTGTCGGCGAAATCGAATTCCATCCGGTCATCTTCGCCGTTGTCCTGCGCTCCGCCGACCGGAACCAGATAAATATCCATTATCGGCAGCCGCGACATCACGAACGACCGCAGAGAGCGCACGTCAACCGGCGAATCAATCGCTTTGAAAACCTTAACGATTAGCTTTTCGAGTTCGACGTTGCTGATGACGATTTGCGCGTCGCCCGTGCAGCCGACCATTCTGGTATCGCGGCTCTGAAACGAAACGGTTTTAACGCGCCCTTCCATTTCCTGCACGTTGCGCCTTGATTTTTCGTTTTTCCAATCCGCCAAACCGTAAAGCCGGTCGGCGAGACGGCGATGCACGTCCGGGTTATTGATGTTGTCGAAACGCTTGAAAGTTTTGCTCGTCTGAATCAGGGTCGAGACGCGCCGCGCCAGCCGATAAGATTCCGGGTAGCGTTTGCGAAGCTCGGCGGTCAGCATATTCGTCAGTTCGATCTGGCTGATTTCCGCTTCGATTTCTGCATCCGACATTCCCGTGTCGAGATAATGCTGAAAACGCTCTTTGCCGAGCAGCGCGACGAAAAGCTCCTGCGTCAAATCCGTGTAGGCGTTATGTTTGCCTTCTTCGACCAGAAAACCGGCGCGTTTGGAAGCCCGCACCAGCGGATGCGAGCCGACGATTCGATGAAGTTCAGCCCAGATTTGATTGACATCCGATGTCTTGAGGCTTTCGTTCCATTTGCCGACTTTTATTTGCCGGTGCTGGACAGGTTTCGGCAGAATGTCCGCCTCTTTGGTTGCGCTCATATTTTACCCTTTAAGTTTGATTTTTTAGAAAGTGATGCCTGCTCCGCTCCTTGATGTCGGCATAGAAATCTCCTTCCCGTGGGAGATACTTCATCCACCGCCGGCGAATTTTTCTTCCTCTAAATCATTGAAAATTTTAGAGATTGATAAGAAAATTTTGTGAATTAACTCCGAGCAACAGCAATTAATTCGGTTGGTTGGTTGAGTCGGGTTTTTGTCTTCCCGACGACAAATTAAATGTTAGCAATTATTTCCAATTTCGGCAACATTTTTTTGCGTCTTTTAATATTGTTTAATAAACTGGCTAAACATTATCATTTCAACAGTTACAAAACCGCGTTTGGCTTTCGCAAAAATTTCTCGAAAAATAATTTGTATTTTAATCGTTAAGTTTTGGAAGCAGGCGGGCATTACAGATTTATTTTCAGATGTAACAGATAGGTTTCCCGTATGGTGAATTTTCTTGGTGAAGATTGGAATGTTCTCGTTTGATTTTCGTTAAATTTCAGAATATGTTTTCGTTAAAAATGGTCACTTTTTGTAAAGACGTAAATTGTCCTTCATCGCAGGAACTGCTGGCATTTCAGAGCGGCGAAAGTTCGGCGAAAGACGGCGGGAAAATCGAACGCCACCTGCCGGTCTGCGAGTTCTGCGCGTCAGAAATCGAGTTCTACAAACATTACCCGCAAGCCGAAGAAACCGTTGCCAAAGTCGAAATTCCGCTGCCGCTTTTAGAATTAGCCGAAGCACTTTTAGGCAATCAACACAAGGCTTTCTCCACGCTCAACCGTCTGCTCTGCGAAAATGAAAGCATCAAAATCTAAAATCAAAGGTGAAAAATTGAAAGTCAAAGGTTTAAGCGAGAATTACTTCTTAAACTTTTGACTTTTAATTTTTCACCTTTGATTTTTCGCTTTTCACCGTCTTAGCTTCCGCAAATCTCGTCAATCGCCGCTTCGTATTTTTCGTCAATCACGCCGCGTTTTATCTTCAGCGTCGGAGTCATTTCGCCTTTATCAATGGAGAATTCACGCGATAATAAATAAACTCGTTTCACGCGCTCGTAATCGTTCATCTCGCGGGTAAATTCGACGGCATCGCGCTGCACTCTTTTGATGATGTGCGGATTTTCGCACAAAACTTCGCGCGAGCCTTCCGCCGCGATTCCTTCTTCCTTCAAAGTTTGTTTAAGAGTTTCCCAATCCGGCACGATCAAAGCCCCGACTTGTTTGCGACCGGAACCGACGGCGACGGCTTGGGAGACGAGCGGCGATTGTTTCAGCAGGCTTTCGACCTGCTGCGGCGCGACGTATTTTCCGTTCGACAATTTAAATAAATCTTTTTTGCGGTCGGTGATAAAAAAATGTCCGCCTTCGTCAACATAGCCGACATCGCCCGTGTGATAAAAACCTTCTTCGTCAATGACTTTGGCGGTTTCTTCCGGGTTGTTGAGATAGCCGCGCATCACGTTTTTGCCGCGCACGAGAATTTCGCCGTCCGACTCGGCGATTTTCATTTCGATGCCTTCAAACGGCGTTCCGATTGACCCGACTTTGTTGTCATCCGGGCGATTGATGCAGGTAACACACGCTTCGGTCATTCCATAGCCTTGCAAAACCGGAATGCCCGCCGCCCAAAATGCGTTCGAGAGTTTTTTGGAAAGCGGTGCGCCGCCGGACACGAAAAACCGCAGATTTCCACCGACACCGGTTCGCCATTTGGAAAACACCAGACGGCTGGCAACGGCGTGTTTAAAACTCAGCATCGCCGGGATTGATTCGCGTTTGTCTTTGGCGTTCCAGTAATCCTGCCCGACCGTCAAAGCCCAATCGAACAGTGAAGTTTTCCAGCCGCCCGCCGCCTTCCCTTTTTTAACGATTTTATGATAAACCTGCTCGAAAAGGCGCGGCACGGCGGTCATAATCGTCGGTTTGACTTCGCCCAGAAACGCGGCAAGCTGTTCAAACGCCGCGCAGTAATAAACCGAAACGCCGTTTGAACAGAGAACGTAAAAAACCGTGCGTTCAAAAATATGCGACAGCGGCAAAACCGCCAGCGAACGGTCGGAACTTTTAATCGGCAGAGCTTTGGAAACACCGATGATCGGCGTGATGAAATTCTGATGCGTCAGCATCACGCCTTTCGGCTCGCCGGTCGTCCCCGAAGTGTAGATGATCGTCGCCAAATCTTCGGCTTCGACCTGTTTCAAATTATTTTCAAAGATTTGCGAATCAACCTTTTCCAGTTCCCTGCCGCGATTCTCCAGCGTTTCGTAAGTCATCGCCCGGTTGTCGTCTTCGGGAAGCGCGTCGGCATCGAAAAAGATCAGCTTTTCCAGACGCTCAACACTTTGAATGGCGTTTTCGGCGTGGCGCAAAATCTTTTTGCCCGACACGAAAAGCATTTTCGCGCCGGAATCTTCCAGAATGTAGCGGACTTGCTCAACGGCTTGCGTCGTGTAAATCGGGACGTTGACGGCTCGCAAGGACAAAATCGCCAGATCGGTGAGCGACCATTCGGGACGATTTTCCGAGATAATCGCAATCCGGTCGCCGGCTTTGACACCCAAATCGGCGAGTCCGAGCGCGATGTATTTGACTTTTTCGATCACTGCCGCGCCCGAAAGATGTTCCCAGACATCGTTTATTTTATGACTGAGCGCGTCACGTTTATTGTGACGGCGAAACGATTCGAGACAAAAATGCGGAATCGTCTGCGGGATATTATCAAATCCGTCTAAATTTTCAGCAATCATTGTTTGATTATTATTATTTCTAACACTCAAAACGAGTTCCGTATTCTAGCATTTCCGGGTTTCAGGTTCCAGGTTTCAAGTTTCAGGTTTCAGATTTTGAATTGAACATCTCAAAACATATTACCAGGCGGCTGTTTTAATCTGGAATCTGAAACCTGAAATCTGGAATCTTCTCAACTCCAATAACTGCGGTCGAGCGAACGATAACTGATCGCTTCGCTGAGGTGCGTCGGTTGAATGTTTTCGCATCCTTCCAAGTCGGCAA
This sequence comes from Pyrinomonadaceae bacterium, assembly GCA_043768465.1. GTDB lineage: Bacteria > Acidobacteriota > Blastocatellia > Pyrinomonadales > Pyrinomonadaceae. The sequence continues at coordinate 19,528 of JAYVKL010000124.1, read as the reverse complement.
TCGTGCGCGAAACCTTCAAAATTCTATCGTGAGCGCGGGCTGACAATCCTTGCTTGAGCATTGCCCGTTCGAGCAGATTTTCGCTGTCCGAATCAATCGCGCAGAATTTGCGAATCTGCGTCGGCGACATCGCCGAATTCGAGAAAATTCCGTCGCCTTCAAATCTTTTGAGTTGAACTTCTCGCGCTTTAATCACCCGCGCCCGAATCGTCTCCGAACTGTCGCCGACCGGAACGCCTTTGCCGCGCAGCTCTTTGAAATTAACCGCCGGGACATCAATGTGAATATCAATTCGATCCATCAGCGGACCGGAGATTCTGCCGACGTAACGCTGAATCTGCATCGGCGAACACTGACATTCGCGCTGTGAACCGAAGTAGCCGCACGGACACGGATTCATCGAAGCCACCAACGTGAAATGCGCCGGAAACGTCAAGGAGGTTGCGGCGCGTGAAATCGTCACCTCTTTATCTTCCATCGGCTGGCGCAGAACTTCCAAAACATTTCTATCGAACTCCGGCAGCTCGTCAAGAAATAAAACGCCGAGATGCGCGAGGGAAACTTCGCCCGGTTTCGGGATTGAGCCGCCGCCGATCAGCCCGGCTTGCGAAACCGTGTGATGCGGATTCTTAAACGGGCGTTCGGTAATCAATCCGGTTTTTCCCGTCAAACCGGCGACCGAGTGAATTTTCGTGATTTCCAAAGATTCTTCAAATTCGAGCGGCGGCAAAATCGTCGGCAGACGTTTGGCGAGCATCGTTTTTCCCGAACCCGGCGGACCGATTAAAAGAATGTTATGCCCGCCCGCGCTGGCGATTTCTAAAGCGCGTTTGGTGTTTTGCTGCCCGCGCACTTCGGCGAAATCCACGCGATATTTATTTTCCCTGATGTTGACGGCGGCGAGGTCTAATTTCAAAGGCGAAAGACGCGGCGCGTTCCCGCTTTGCAGATCGCGGCACAATTCCGCCGCTTCGCGCAAATCCTTCACCGGATAAACATCAACGCCCGCAACCACCGCCGCCTCGCCGCCGTTTTCTTCGGGCAGAATCAGATTTTTAATTCCGTTTTCCCGCGCCCGCAGCGCAATCGAAAGCGCACCGCGCACGGGACGAACGCGCCCATCCAAAGACAGTTCTCCAATGCAAATCGTATTTGCCAGATTCTCGCCGCTGCCCAAATCGCCGTTCGCGCCCAGTATTCCGAGCGCAATCGGCAAATCGAAACTCGCTCCCTCCTTGCGGACATCGGCGGGCGCGAGATTGATCGTCGTTTTGTGAAACGGAAAAAAGAATTGACTGTTGGTGATGGCGGCGCGGATGCGTTCGCGCGATTCCCGAATCGCGGTGTCGGGCAAACCGACGATCAAAACAGGCGGAGAAGCGTCGGCTTCGCCCTTGACCGGCTGGAGATTAACTTCGATGTCCACGATCAGCGCGTCAATGCCGTAAACGGCGGCGGATTGCACGAGGAAAAGCATAATCTTTCATCTCTCACTTAAAGACTCAAACGTAAAGTTAAGGCGTTTGAATTTATAACAGATTTTTCGAGAAATGTCAGATTGTTCCGCAGTCAGCCGGTAAATCGAGGCTGGCGGATTTTTCGCAAATTGATTTTGTTGTTGATGGTGATGATCTAAACAGCCTTCTTGAAATTGTCTAAATTAAATTTTGGATATTCCAAAATCTGAACGGCTTGCTCTCGCTGAACGGTCGGAAAATTTGCGAGAAATTCATCGAGCGAAACTCCTACTTCCAAGTTATCAAGCAATGCCGAAACAGGAACGCGCGTTCCGACAAAAACCGGCGTTCCGCTTAGAACTTCTTTGTCAACATTTATCGGCAAATCTTTTTCGATAATCTTCGATAGTCATAGCTTTATTCTAACTAAAATAATCTTCCATAAATCTTCGCACGTCCCGAATCATATCTTCAACATCTTTTTCGGTGAACTCTTTCCATTTCCCGTGCGCTGCTTTGTTTCGTATATCCGCCAAAGCCGTAATTTTCTTTTGCCAAAGCGCGTTGTAAATTCCCGCTTTGGTAAGTTCGACGTTCATCGGGTCAATCGTTTTGTCGGTCGGAAAGTTCGGAATTTTTCTTTGACCGAGTTTTCTCAAACCGTCTTCCAAAACGCAACCAGCAATAACGGCTGCGGCTTGATAATAATTTTTCTCAAAAAGCTCCTCGGCGTGTTCGAGAAATTCATCAAATACCTCCGCTTCAATTAAAGTGCGAGTGTCAAAAAGATAACCGTTTTCGTAATCATCTTTTGCGGCTCTCAAAATTCCAATAGCAGATTTTACGTTATCAAAATAAACTATTTCCTTAAAAACGTCTTGAAACTTCTGGAAGTGAACGCTATCAATTCCAAAACCTCGTTTCAAAATACTAAGACCCGAAGTTCCCCATTCGTAAGATATTTCTGAATCAACAAAATCCCTGCCACCGATTGCTCCTGATTGAGTATTTGTTGAAATAACTTCGTTAGATTTTAGAATCAAATCATTTAATCTATTTACAACCTTCTCATCAATCTTCATAAATTAACTTTCATTAACTTTCAAAACCGCGAGAAAAGCCTCTTGCGGAATCTCGACGCGCCCGACTTTTTTCATTCGCTTTTTGCCTTCTTTCTGTTTTTCGAGCAGTTTGCGCTTTCTGGAAATGTCGCCGCCGTAGCATTTGGCGATGACGTTTTTGCCCATTGATTTAACCGTTTCGCGGGCGATCACGCGGTTGCCGATTGCTGCCTGAATCGCCACTTCAAACATCTGGCGCGGAATCAACTCCTTCATTTTCGCCGCGATGATTCTGCCTTTGTAATCGGCGGTTTTGCGGTGCAGAATCAGGGCGAGCGCGTCAACCTGTTCGCCAGAAACCAGAATATCGAGTTTGACCAAATCGCTTTCGACGTAGCCCGACAAATGATAATCGAGCGAGGCGTAACCTTTGGAAACCGATTTCAAACGGTCGTAAAAATCTAAAACGATTTCGTTGAGCGGAATCGAATAGACGAGCATCACGCGGTTCGAGGTGACGAATTCAAATTTTTTCTGGATGCCGCGTTTTTCTTCGAGAAGAGGGAGAATGCCGCCGAGAAACGTATCGTCGGTTAAAATCGTCGCTTCGATGAACGGCTCTTCGATCTTCACGATTCTGCCGGTGTCCGGCATTTTCGACGGCGAATCAACTTCGGCGACTTCACCGTCGGTCGTCGTTACGCGGTATCGAACGCCGGGCGCGGTCGTGATTAAATCCAAATCGAATTCGCGCTCCAATCTCTCCTGCACGATTTCCATATGGAGCAGTCCGAGAAAGCCGCAGCGAAAGCCGAAGCCGAGCGCGGTCGAAGATTCGGGTTCGTAAAAGAAAGAAGCATCGTTCAGACGGAGTTTGTCCATCGCGTCGCGCAAGTCTTCGTATTGCGCCGAATCGGTCGGATACATTCCGGCGAAGACCATCGGTTTGACTTCCTGAAAACCGGGCAAAGGTTCGGCGACCGGACGCGCCGATTCGGTGATCGTATCGCCGATTTGCACGTCGGCGACGGTTTTGATCGAAGCGGTCAAAAAGCCGACTTCGCCGACGCTCAAAACATCAATCGGTGTCGGGCGCGGGCGATTAACGCCGAGCGTTTCAACCAAGTAATCGCGTCCGGTATTGAAGAATCTGATTTTCACGCCTTTTTTTATCGAACCCTGAATAACGCGAAACAGCACGATGACACCGCGATAACTGTCATACCAGCTATCGAAAATCAAGGCTTTGAACGGCGCGTTCGGGTCGCCCTGCGGCGCGGGAATTCTTTTAATAACGGCTTCTAAAACTTCTTCGATGCCGATGCCGGTTTTCGCGCTGGTCAAAACCGCGTCGCTTGTGTCCAAGCCGATGATGTTCTCGATTTGTTCTTTGATTCGTTCGGGTTCGGCGGACGGCAAATCTATTTTGTTTAGCACGGGAATTAACTCTAAATTGTTTTCGAGCGCGAGATAAGTATTTGCCAAAGTATGCGCCTCCACGCCCTGCGAAGCGTCAACAATTAACAACGCGCCTTCACAAGCCGAGAGCGAACGCGAGACTTCGTAGGAAAAATCAACGTGTCCGGGCGTGTCAATCAAATTCAAAACGTATTGCTGACCGTCTTTGGCAGTGTAATCGAGGCGGACGGCGTGAGATTTGATCGTGATGCCGCGCTCGCGTTCCAAATCCATATCGTCGAGCAACTGCTCTTCCATATCGCGGTCGGCAACCGCACCGGTCAATTGCAGAATTCTATCGGCGAGCGTGGATTTGCCGTGGTCAATGTGCGCGATGATGGAAAAGTTTCTGATTAAATTCGAGTCCATAATTAAGAAGAATAATCGGTTAAAGTCAAAGGATAACAATAGCAAACCATAAAAAATTAACCCAATCGTCAATTATAAAACCTTCTCTCAAACGGTTTGCGCCGGTGATCGAAAAATATATGCGAGTCAATCCGCCGGAACCGGCGGGAAGAAATGATTAAGTTTAATGCCGATAACACCGATAAATTAGAAGCGATTTATCTGCCAGTGAAAAAGCGGAATACCGGCTGACAATAACCTGCTTTTTCATTTTTAGAGAAAACGAAACCCCGAAAATTTTTGCTCCTGAAAATTTTGTTAACTTTTGCCAAACGGCGTGAATCCGATTCACAAATTTACGCGAATAATTTATTGTGATAAAAATTTTCGTTGATTATTTTCGGCATTCGTCGGCAAGATGTCGGCATTCTGATTTTTTAGCACAGTTATAAAATGAAAATTTCGTTCGCAGTCGCAACAACTGCGAACATCAATCGAGAGAGGAGAGCGGCTGCCTCATTTAACGCGAATCGGCGGGAAGCGAGGCGGCGGCAACCGGCATTTTGAGTGAACGACTCTGACGCAGGAAAGCGACACCTCCTGCGGAAATTCGCCGGCATAAATTAGTTCACGAGTCTAATCAGTTCACTCAGGCTCTACAATTTTTTAGTTTGGAGGAGAGTAAAATGTTCTTGAAAAAAAATACAAAAAACTTGCGCTCGATACTAGCCGTTTTGACTTTATTCGGTTTAGGGTTGACGGGTTTCTTCTGGGCGGCGAACAGTTCCGCTCAATCCGGCGAATCAACCGAGAGATTGGTTAACGGTCAGGCGAGCATCCCGGAAGCGATTTTTCCCGGTACCGGCGGCGGACCGATTGCCGACGCGCCGGCGAATGGCACTTTCGGTCCGCCGACAGTGGTCAGTTTCGCCGTTACCGGCATCACCGGCAGTCCGACCATCGTCTCGGTTGATTTGACTGCGAGTCACACATTTATCGGTGACTTGGATGTTAGGTTAGCGGCTCCCGGCGGTTCGCCGTCGTTTGTTATTTTCAGCCGCGTCGGTGCTACTACCGATACAGGTTTCGGATTCGGCTCCAGTTTGGGCGGAACCTACTCATTTAGTGACTCGGCGACCACCAATTTTTGGACGGCGGCGGCGGCGACCAGTCCGGTAGCTCCCGGAAATTATCGCACGACGGCAGCCGGCGGCGCGGGACAAGTCAACCCGGCACCGGTGACTAATCTGACTGCTGCATTCAGCGGTTTAACCGCCGCTCAAGCGAACGGAACCTGGACTTTGACTTTCCGCGACCGCGGTGTCGGAGATACCGGAACGGTGACGGCGGCAAATTTAAATATTGTGAGCGGCGGCGGGACACCGACTCCGACTCCGACCGCCACTCCGACTCCGACGGTAACGCCGACTCCGGCACCGGGCGCGATTCAGGACGGCGGCTTCGAACTGAATACTAATGCCGGAACAAATCCGTTCTGGACTTCGACATCAGCCAGATTCGGGACTTCGCTTTGCACAATCGCCGCTTGCGGCACCGGTGCGGGCGCAACACCGCCGCGCACCGGTAACGGCTGGGTGTATTTCGACGGTTCGCCGAGCAATTTAGGCGAAGTCGGAACCGCACAGCAATCGGTGGTTTTCCCCAACGGCGGAACGACTACGCTCAGTTACTTCCTGCGCTTCGGTCAGGCAGTCGCGCCGGCAACTTCGGTCGTCACGGTTTCGGTGGACGGCACTGTCGTGCAAACCATTAACGAACCGGCTACCCCTGAGGCTACCTACACCGAGCGAATGGTTAATCTCTCCGCTTTCAACAACGGTGCGGCACACATCATTCGCTTCTCGTATAATCGTCCGGCAGGCAATACCGGTCTCGACAGTGCCGTGATTGACGATGTATCGTTAGTGATCGGCGGCACTGGAACGCCGACCCCGACCCCAACCGCGACTCCGACTCCGACCGCAACCCCAACGCCGACTGCGACTCCGACTCCGAGCGGAACACCGACGGCTGGTTTCGGAATTTTGGCGTTGACGACCAACAACCAGCTTATTAGATTCAACAGCAATCGCGCTAACACGCCGATTGGCAATGCGGTCACGATTACCGGCTTACAGACGGGTGAAAATCTTCTGGGCATTGATTTCCGTCCGGCGACCGGTCAGCTTTACGGTTTAGGCAGCACCAGCCGCCTTTACACGATCAACACGGTCACCGGAGCGGCGACGAACGTCGGCACGGCTGGTTCATTCACGTTAAGCGGCGCAACTTTCGGATTCGACTTTAACCCGACTGTTGACCGCATTCGCGTTATCAGCAATACCGGACAAAACATTCGGCTCAATCCGAATGACGGCACGTTGACGGCGACCGACCCCGTTTTGAACGGCGCGACGACCGGTGCGGATGCAGCGGCTTATACCAATAGTTTTGTCAATTCGACGACCACCACGCTTTATGACATCAGTTCGACGACCGATACGCTTTATATCCAGAATCCGGCGAATGCGGGAACTCTGGTGACGGTCGGTGCGCTCGGCATTGATGTGACGGGCATCAACGGTTTTGATATTGCGAATTCAGGAAACGTCGCTCTGGCGGCATTCCAATTGAACGGCAGCACTACTTCCGGTCTCTACAGCATCAATTTGGCGACCGGTGCGGCTTCGCTTATTTCGCCGATCAATTCGGCAAGCCCGATTACGGGTCTGGCGATCACTTCCGGTGCGGCGGCAACCAATGTTCTCGACTTTGACGGCGACCGACGCGCTGATTTTGTCGTTTCCCGAACGACTAACGGCTTTAACAACTCGGTATTCATTCGACGACCGGACGGCAGCGCAAGCAATATCAACTTCGGTTTATCAACCGATATTTTTACGCCGGGCGATTATGACGGCGACGGGCGCGCCGATCTGGCGGTTTTCAGACCTTCCAACGGAACATTTTATGTTCTGCGAAGCTCCGATAACGCATTAGTCAGTTTCCAGTTCGGCACCAACGGCGACGAGCCGGTGGCGCGTGATTATGACGGCGACGGGCGCACCGATTTCGCGGTGGTTCGGCGTGTCAACGGCGCGATGATCTGGTATATCCAGAACAGCGCGACCAATACTTCGACCGCCGTGCAGTTCGGATTAGATACCGATGTTACGGCACCCGGCGATTACGACGGCGACGGCAGATTCGACCTCGCGGTTTATCGCGGTGCGGGCAATCAGCCGGCGACCTTCTTCGTCCGCCGCAGCAGCGACAACGTGGTAACGGCGACGCAATTCGGTTTAGGCAGCGATTTAGTGGTGCCGGGCGATTACGACGGCGACGGCAAAACCGATTTCGCGGTGGTGCGCTCTGGAACGGTTTTCACCTGGTATATTCTGCAAAGCTCGAATAATTCGCTGCGGGCAGTTCAATTCGGAGCCAAACCGCAGTTCACGGTGCAGAACGACTACGACGGCGACGGCAGAACCGACATTGCGACGTTTGATCCGTTAAGCGGTTCTTTCTACGTTATACAAAGTTCTAACGGAGTAACGACGCAAACCAGGTTTGGACAAAATGGTGATTATCCGATTGCCAACTACGACACACACTAAACCGATTTGCGGTTTGGTTTAACCTTCTCGGCGGCGAACTTTGAACGAAAAATCAAAGTTCGCCGCCGGAGACAAAAAGAATGATAAATCGCAAATCCGACAGAGGAGAATTTAAAATGAAACAAGTTTTTTGTAAGAAAAGTTTGAAAATGGCTCGCATTTTCTTTGCTTTGGGGATGTGTCTGAGTCTTTCGGGATTACCGGCATTTGCCTCAAGCCATTCGGAAGCACCACTTATCACAATGGATAGATTCGCCGATAACACCGACGTTTATGCGTTTCGCAGTTCCGAAACCGGACGCGACGGTTTTGTCACTTTATTAGCCAATTTTATCCCGGGGCAAGACCCGTCAGGCGGACCTAATTTCTTTCGCTTCGACGATTCGGTTTTGTATGAAATCAAAATTGACAACACCGGCGACGGTATCGAAGACATTACTTATCAATTTCAATTCACGACGCAGGTCGTTAATCCGAGAACGGTTCTCGATATGAGCACCATCAATCAGGACGGCGTTATCAGCAGCTTGAACGATATTGATTACAATCTGCCGCAGACTTACACGGTTCGTCGGATTGATCGCGTTTCCGGCAGACAGGGACGTATTATCGCCTCCGGTCTCCGCACACCGCCGAGCAACATCGGACCGCGCGTAACGCCGAATTACGAAGCTAACCTCGGACAACCGGCAGTCTATAACTTACCGAACGGCGGAAAAGTTTTTGCCGGACAGCGCGACGAAGGTTTTTTCCTTGATCTCGGCGTATTCGATGCGGTAAATTATCGCTCGCTCGGCGCGAGCGGCGGCGTTGATTCTCTGAGAAGTTTCAACATCAGCACGATTGGACTTGAAATTCCGATTCAGGAATTAACCCGCAACCGCGCCGTTCCGACCAGTTCAACCGACCCGAACGCGGTTATCGGCGTGTTTTCAACCGCCAGCCGTCGTTCGATGCGCGTTCTGAACACGAACGGCACGCAAACCACCTCCGGCGGATTCGTACAGGTTTCGCGGCTCGGCAGCCCGCTGGTTAATGAAGTGGTTATTCCGCTCGCTTTGAAAGACGCTTTCAACTCGCTTTCGCCGCAGTTCGATGCGGTTGCCGCGCCTGCCATCCTCGACCCGGAATTTCCGAAAATCATTCGCTTCGCTCTCGGAAGTTTCAACGGCATCAACATTAACATTCCGCCGGCTCCGCGCAACGATTTAGTAGCGGTTTTCGCCACCGGTATTCCGGCTGGCGCAGTTCCGGGACTGCCGAATTACACGACGTTTTTATCGGACGGTCAACCGCACGAATATCTTCGTCTTAACCTGGCGATTCCGGCATTGGCGTATAATGCGCCGGGCGGCAGTCGCCTCGGCTTGCTCGGCGGCGACATCAGCGGATTTCCGAACGGGCGACGAGTCGGCGATGATGTCGTGGACATCGAAGTTCGCGCCCTGCTTGGCGGAACGCCGTTTACACCGGCTTTCAACGTCGCTCCGAACAATGCTTTCGGCGACGGTGTCAGTTCGAACGAACAGCCGTATTTAACTCGTTTCCCGTATCTCGCGCCGCCGAATCCGGGCAACACGCCGCGCCCGGCAAATGCACCGGCACAGCGACCGGCTGACGACGGCTCGGAAGGCAAAAGCGTTCCTTTCGTAGTTGACGAAACAGGTAATTTAAAGTTATTCAAAATGCCGAAAACCGGTGAATAATTAAAACACTTTTTCGGAGCGGAGAGAGAATTCTTTTCGCTCCGAAAACTTTTTAAACGCATCATAAGCACGATGAAATCGCAAAATTATTTAATTATCGGCTGGTGTCTGGGATTGATCGGTCTGTTTAATTCGGCGTGTGTCGAACAAAAACCGTCACTGGCAAGTTCTTCGCCGGATGCCGCAGCGGAAAATACCAGGGCGACGGATGCCGACGTTGCCGCCGCGCAAAAGATTGTCGCTCAATCGCCGAACGCCGCGAAAGGATACAATATGCTCGCCGTCCGCTACATTCGTTTAGCGCGTGAGACCGGCGATTTCTCGATTAACACGACCGCCGAGAACGCCGTTAATCGTGCGCTCGAAGTCGAACCGGATAATTTTGACGCGAAACGCATACGAGGCTCGCTGCTTTTGACTTTTCATCGTTTCGCCGAGGCTCTCGAATACGGCACGAAACTGCACACGGAAAATCCGCAGGATGCCACTGTTTACGGCATTTTAACCGATGCCAACGTCGAACTCGGCAATTACCCGGAAGCCGTTGACGCGGTGCAGAAAATGGTTGATTTGCGACCGAATATGGAATCTTACACCCGCGTTTCATATGTGCGTTCGCTGCACGGCGATGCGGACGGCGCGATTGAAGCGATGAGTCTGGGTGCGCGGATCGCCGACCCGACAAACCGCGAAGGACGGGCTTGGTGTTTCGTCCATCTCGGCGACGAGTATTTCAAAGTCGGCAAATACGCCGAAGCCGAAAAGCAATACGACACGGCGTTAACGGTATTCCCTAATTATCATTTCGGATTATCGGGCAAAGGACGCGCCCGCGCCGCACTCGGCGATTTGGAAAACTCCGTTAAATTTTACACCGAAGCGCAGACGCGCGTTCCGACGACTCTGACGGTCATTTCGCTCGGCGATGTTTACGCCAAACTCGGCAACACCGAAAAGGCGAAGGAACAATACGATTTAGCAGTTTTTATCGAACAAAAACTCGGCAACATTGACCAGCGGACGCTCGCGCTGTTATGGGCAGATCAGGATATAAAATTGGACGAGGCATTAGCGATTGCCGAAAAAGAACACGCCGCCCGCCAGGACATTTTCACCGCCGACATCTACGCTTGGTGTTTGTATAAAAAAGGAAATTTGCCGGAAGCGCAGAAAATCAGCCGGGAAGCGATGCGTCTCAAAACCAAAAATGCGCTTTTCTTTTATCACGCCGGAATGATTGAAAAAGGTTTGGGCAATACCAAAGCGGCGAAGGATTTTCTAAACAAAGCGTTGCAGACCAATCCGTCGTTCGACGTTTTGCAAGCCGAAAAAGCGCGGGCGGCATTGGCGGAATTGAAATAGATTTAGAGAAAATGCGAAACCGTTTCTTCATATTCACCACGCTTTTTATTGTCGCGCTGGCGATTTCGGCAGCGGCGCATCCTTTGAGCAATTTCAGTGTTAATTATTTCTCGCGCATCGAAATCGAAAAATCTCAGGTCAAAGTTCGCACCGTCGTAGATTTGGCGGAGATTCCGACTTTTCAGGCGGCGCAGGAAATTGACACCGATAAAGATGGCGCGGTTTCACAGGGCGAACTCGCTGCCTACGCCGAAAAAATCACGCCCGAATACGTTTCAAATTTGATGCTTTCGGTTGACTCTCAAAAGGTTGACCTGCGCCCGACCGCGACGGTAATCAGCCAGCCGCCAGGCGCGGGGAATTTGCCGACGCTTCGTGTCGAATGGGATTTAATCGGCGATTTGCCGGCATCGGACGCGGCAGCGATTAGAAAATTTCATTACGAAAATAAAAACGGTTTAGAGAGAATCGGCTGGAACGAAATCGTCGTCGGGCGCGTTTCGGGCATTAACATTTTCGACAGCACAGCTTACGGCAGCGGCGCGAGCGAAGAATTGAAATCGTATCCGCAGGAAAGTTTAAGCTCGCCCTTGATGGAACGGACGGCGGATTTTTCGTTCACGACGAACGCGATTCCGCCGTCCGCAAAAATCTTACAGAACCGCGACGGACACGTTTCCGCGCCAATCGAAAAAGATAAATTCGCCGAGTTAATCGCTGTTCCCGAAATCACGCCGACGATTATTTTATTGGGTTTGCTCATCGCTTTCGGGTTGGGCGCGGCGCACGCGCTGTCGCCCGGACACGGCAAAGCGGTGGTCGGCGCGTATCTCATCGGCACGAAGGGAACGCCGAAACACGCCGTCTTTCTCGGTTTGACCGTGACGATCACGCACACGCTCGGCGTTTTCGCGTTTGGATTCATAATGCTGTTTGCCACAAGATATATTTTGCCTGAACATATGGTGCGGATTCTCAGTTTTATTTCTGGATTGCTGGTATTTCTTGTTGGCGTAACGCTTTTTAAAAACCGCATCTTTCCGCTCTTGGGTTACAAAAAGACCGAACATAAGTTTGACGAGGATTTGCACGACATCGAACATTTAGACGGAGATTTTACGCACACGCACGGCGGTTCGACGCATTCGCACCTGCCGCCGAAAAAGGTAACTTGGAAAAACTTGCTGGCGTTGGGAATTTCTGGCGGCTTGCTGCCGTGTCCGTCGGCTCTGGTTTTGATGCTGGCGGCGATCTCGAAGGAAAGAACCGGCTACGGACTGATTTTAACGTTCGTTTTCAGTCTCGGCTTGGCGACGACGCTGACCATCATCGGACTGGTGTTTCTTTACGGCGGCAGATTTTTTGACAATCCGGCTTTGAGCGAAAACAAAATCGTCAAAGCTCTGCCCGCCTTCAGCGCGTTCGTCATCGCCTGCGTCGGCGCGGCAATCTGCTATCAATCAATTCCCTAATTCCAAATTACAGATTACAGATTACAGATTCCAAATTGGAATCTGTAATCTGTAATCAATGCTCGTGTTCGTGAAAGCGGTGCAGATGGTCGTGCGAATGAACGTCGCCGTCGTGCGCGTGGCGGTGCGCGTGCAGCAGATTCGTATTTTCGAGCAGTTCGCGGTCGGCTAAAATTTCCGTCGGTGTGCCGGAGGCGGCGATGCGCCCGTTTTGAAAAACGAAACAGTAATCGGCGATGTCTTCGATCACGTCCAAATCGTGCGTTGCCGTAATCACGGTTTTGCCGGTTCCGCTCCAATTTATCAGAAAATCAACGACTTGCCCGCGACTTTTCGGGTCGAGCGCGGCGGTCGGCTCGTCCATCAAAAGCACCTGCGGATCGAGAATCAAAACTGACGCGAGCGCGACACGCTTTTTCTCGCCGCCCGACAGACGATGCGGCGAACGGTCTTTCAAATGCGCGATACCCATCAATTCCAAGGTCTCGGCGACGCGCCGTTTAATTTCATCTTTCGCCCATCGAAGTTGGAGCGGCGCGAACGCGACTTCATCGAAAACCGTCGGATTAAAAAGCTGCACGTCCGGGTTTTGAAAAACGAGCGCGACGCGCCGGCGAAAGCGAAAAGCGAATTCGTCGTCCTGCAAGGCATCTTCGGTCAAAGGTTCGCCGAGTGCCGTGATCGTGCCTTTTTCGGGATAATAAAGTCCGTCGAGCAATCGCAGCAACGTGGATTTGCCCGAACCGTTCGCGCCCAGGATCGCCACGCGCTGGTTCGATTTGATGACCAGCGACACATCATTCAGAGCCATTAAATCGTCGTAACGAAACGTGATATTTTGAACGTCGAAGATATTATTTGACACAAATTTTTAATCAAGAGCGTGCTTGGAAAATTCAAGAGCGGCAGACAATTTTACATTTTGCATTCTTCATTTTACCTTCAGAAAATCAAATGTTTTTACCGAATAGAAATTTATAATGAGGAGTGTAAAATTGCCCGTTTTATTCAACATCATTAATCTCCGAAGACGCTTTCAGAAATGAAAGTTCAGAAAGGATTCCAGAGAATCCTGTCGTCCGAGCCAGAACGCGAAAACCGCCGTTGATAAAAACGCTGCGAGTGCCAGCCAATCGCGCCGCCGCATCGCAAACTCGTCGAGCGTGTAAACTTCGCCGCGAAAGCCGCGCGACTGCATCGCCAGATAAATTTCCGTGTTCAGATAAAAACTTTTCGTCAGCAAAACACCGATGCTCGCGGCGGCGATGCGGCGGCTCTCCCTGCCGTCGAGCGCACCGACGAGACGCGACTGCCGCGCTTCAAACATATTTCGCGCCGTCTCCAGCATCACGAAAATATAGCGATAGGTCATTCCCAAAATGACGACGAAAACGATTGGGACACGCAGAACGCGCAACCCTTTTAAAACGTCCGTCCAAAGCGTGCAAAGCACTAAAAGAAGCGACAGCGTAACCGTCGTCTCGACGCGCATTATCAAGTAAAGCGCACTCGTAATTCCCTGTTCGGTGATCGTCCAATTCAGCAAAGGCAGACGAAACAGCGCGTTTCCCGGCGTGATAAAAATCACCGGCAGCGCAATGGTTCCCGTAAAAGCTATCGCGCTCAACCACGCCCGCGTTGCCAGCGTGCGAATCGGGATTTTCGATAAAATTGCCAGCAAGACCGCCAGCGCGAAGATAAAAATAATCGTGAAAAAGTTGCGCGACAAAGTAACGTCGAGAATCAAAGCGAGCAAACCGACGATTTTCACACGCGGGTCAAGCGATTGCAGCCAGCCTTTTTTCCGCGCCGTTTCTTCGGCGAAAAGGGCGCGTTCGGCGTTATGAACCAGCGCGACAAGCGAGCGTTCGACGAAACTGCCGCGCCGTTTCTTGCGCGGCGCGGCGCGTTTTGATTTTTGATTTGAAACAGCGTTCAATTCAGTCATTTTCGGCGATTGATAAAACTTATCATCCAGTTGATTAAAAGAAAAACCGCGATAATCAAACCCGCGCCGAACATCGCCGACATTATGTAGCCGAACGCCGGACTGTTCATAAAAGCCGGCGCGTATTCGGGAATCGGTGCCGTCCAGACGCTCGAAAGTTTCGCCAAACCTTCGGGCGGCGCAGTCGGCGGCGTTTGATTCTGCGACGCGGCGGCGATTTGTTCGCGCATCGCCGGATTATTGAAATCCTCCGCGCTCCATTCGCCCCACGCGGTTCCGGCGGCAACCAATCCGAGCGGCGTTGCCATCATCAGCGCGGCGAGTCCGATCCACAACGGTTTCGTTGAACGCCAGCCGGATTTTTCCGTCGAGTTTTCGGTCGGCGCATCGGGCGCGGTCATTTTCAGCAGCGAAGGATCGGAACGCTGCAGATAGGCGACGACACCGCCCGCCGTAATCAATTCGGCGAGTCCGGCGAGCGTCAGATGTCCGAGCATCATCGCCGGAATCGCAATCGAAAGCGGATACGGCGCGTAAAGCGGCGCACCGCTCGCGTCGTGAAATAAAAGCGGCTGAATGCCGAATTCAATCGCCGCTAAAAACGCTGCCGCGTTGATCGCCGCGTAACCCGCGAGCGATGCCGCGACAACGCGGCGGGTTGAAGTTATCGCCGCCTTATTCGCCACGATTCGATAAACCGCGTTGGCAACGAGGGAGCCGACAATCGCCATATTAAAACAGTTCGCGCCGAACGCCGTGATGCCGCCGTCGCCGAAAAACAACGCCTGAATCAAGAGCGCGACCGAAATCGCCAGCATCGAACCCCACGGTCCGAGAACAATCGTCGCAATCCCGACCCCGACGGCGTGTCCCGTCGTGCCGCCGGGCAGCGGAATATTGAACATCATTATGACAAACGAAAACGCCGCGAAAACCGACAACAGCGGCACGAATTTAGTGTTTAAAAGTCGTTTGACGCGATTGAGCGCGATAGCCCAAAACGGCGCGGACGCGGCGTAAAGCACGGCGCAGGTGACAGGACTTAAATAACCGTCGGGAATGTGCATATTTTTCTCCGGTTAAAACTTACGCAGTTGGACAAGCAGGTAACGCGGATGCGCCGCAGATGCGTCGTGCGGCATCTCGAATAATACCGGTTTCTGCCTCCGACTGATTCTTTCTCGATAACAATGACTCTCACGGCGCACAAAAACTTCTGCTGCCCAACTCGCTCTGATTCGGCAAAGCAGCCGTATCGAAGCATCGAGCGCGGGCGCGTTTTCCATGTTCCGGCTGAACGCGCCGGTTTGCGGATTCATCATTTATTTTTATCAAACGGCAATTCAACGGCGTAAGTCAGACTCGGTGTTATACCTATTTGATTCGTGCCACTGATAATAACAGATTCAGCGCGAGATAAAAAAGTTCCGACTTTATTAGACACCCTCTAAATTAAAGCGATGTTAAATGCCGAATCCATTTAAGTTTCCCGGAGATATTATTTTAGCCGGTTTGAAGATTACAGGCTGTTTCTTTATGTTATCGTTCAGGTGATTTGGTTTATCGGTTACCGACAAACCGACAAAAACAGGCGATGCCTGCGGAAATTCAGAGCGCGAAACTACTGCGGCGACCGGAGATAATTTTCAGACGAATTTTATTTCATCTGAACGATTTTCGGATGGTAAAACATCAACTTATGAGCGTGTGTCTGGAGATTCAAAAAAGTCCGGCAAGTTTACATTCGGCATTTTATATTTTTAATTTTTATCTGGATAAAAATTAAAAATATAAAATTAAGCCGTCAACTCACCAGCCGAATGACCTTCCAAACAGGTTCTCGGCGGCGGCTCACAAGTTTTGGACGTGAGGGCGAGACAGCGACTTTCTTACCGCATCGGCTTTCGGCAGGCGCGGCGGCGATTTTCGCGCCTTCGAGAAAACACCGGCGATTTCGGCGGATTAACCGTCCGCACCGGATACGAGGCGAGCGAAAAACGCGCCGGAAACTTGATTCGCGCCCGATTCCAAGTTAAATTTTCAAATGGTATTCGCTCCGGCGAGTGACTATTCGATGGGTCGAAACGCTCCCTTTTTTTAAATTCCCGACGAATTTCTAAAAGTAGGTTTCAACTCAATGTTCGACCTTTTTCAAATATCAATTCTTTTTTGTCCTAGATCAACTTATTTCTATGAAAAACTACGTTCGTTTGTTTGTCTCAACTGTTTTAATTTTCGGCTTTTTACTTAATAATCTGCCGACGGCGCAAGCGTGCGGACCGTTTACGGTTGAACCGCTGTTCAGTTTTACGAAACACGGCGAATATCCTTTGGAAAGCTACACTAACGGCAAAATCGGCGTGGTTCCGAATTCCTACGGGCGAATATCTTTGTTTGTTTTCTACCGGCAATTGAACAATATGCCGCTAACTTCAAGCGAACAAAAGCAAGTCGTCGAGGCGACGAGACACCGCATCGGAGTTCACATTTCGGAAAATGAAGCGGCGCAAACCGACAATAATCAACCGAATCAAACGGCGGGCGAACCCGATTTTTATACGAACTGGACGAACGCCAGAGCGAAAGTTTTGGCGGACAAATCAGCGATTACGACCGAGAAAAAAGTTCCGAACGGTTATAACTTTTACGAAAATTGTTTGGGCGATTCTTTCAATACCGCCGCGAAAACTTTGGAAGTGCGCGTCGCTAAATACGGCATCAACGAAAACACGAAGGAATGGCTGAACGGTCAGGACGCGGTTTTCTCGAACTGCGGCGGCGACGGGAAAATTCCGGCGGCAGTCGGCGCAAACGCTCCCGAATGGCTTTTAAAAGACCGCCAGTATCAAATCGCCGCCGCGCTGTTTTATGCGGCAAAATTCCCGGAAGCCCGCGAGAATTTCACAAACATCGCCGCCGACAAAAATTCGGATTGGAGTAAAACCGCCAAATTTCTCGTTCCGCGAACATACATTCGACAGGCGAGTTTCGTCGAAATGGCGGAAAATCCGGCGAATGATGAACAAAGAAAAGCGCAGGAGCAGAAAATAGATGCCGAAAAATCGGTATTTCTGCAAAAAGCCGCGACTCAACTGCGCGATGTTCTGGCGGACGCTTCGATGAACGACTTTCATAACTCGGCGCAAAAACTGCTTGATTTGGTTAAATTCCGTTTGGATGCGGCGGGCAGACAAAAAGAGTTGGCTAAGACGCTTTCCGAACCGAACGAAAACACGAATATCTATAACGATTTAACCGATTACGTCTGGCTGCTCGACAAACCCCAGAGCGATGCTTCGCAAACCGGCGCGGAGTTAGACCAGAAAGAAGCCGAAGCCGCCGGTCGTAAATATGATTACAACTACAAATTAAAACTGCGCGATTTGCCGCCGAATGTCCGCGAAAACGATTTGACCGATTGGCTTTACACTTATCAGGCGGTTGACGGGTTCGCTCACGCTTATGATAAATGGAAGGAAACAAAGCGTTTTTGCTGGCTGGTCAACGCGCTTTCACACGCCGCCCGAAATGCGCCGCAAACGTCTGAACTTTTGAGCGACGCGGCGAAAATACAAAAAAATTCCGCCGGTTACGCGACTGTTCGTTATCATCAAATCCGTCTGCTGCTCGAAGCGGACAAACGCGCCGAGGCGAAGAAAACGCTCGACGAAGTTTTAGCGAATAATTTTGAAACCTATCCGATTTCCGCGCAGAATAAATTTCTCGCGCAACGAATGATTTTATCGGAAAACTTAGCGGAGTTTCTCAAATACGCCCGTCGCCGCGCCGCGACTTTTGTTTGGAGCGACGACGCGAACGAAGAAGGCGACGATTTGAGTTCCGAGAAAGAATTACAGGCGTGGAAAACGCGCGAAATGTTCGACGAAGATTCGACGGCGTTTTTTAACGAAAAAATGCCGCTCTCGGTTTTGCGCGAAGCGGCTTTAAACGAGCAGTTGCCCGAATACTTGAAAAAGTTTCTGGTTTCCGCCGTCTGGACGCGGGCTTTTCTGCTTGGCAATGAGCCGATTGAGCGGGAATTTACGCCTTTGATGACGCGCTCCGCCAAAGAATACGCCACGCTGTTTTCAAAATACGCGAACGCCGCGAATCCGTCTGACCGCGAAGCCTCTGCGTTGCTGGTGATCTTGAATTATCCGACGATTCAGCCTTACGTTCCCGTCGGTTTCGGACGCGAAAATTCGCCGCCCGATACGATTGACAGCATTCGCGGCAATTGGTGGTGCGCCGAAGGCGAAGCGGACAAAGCTGACAGCAGTTACAACCATTACGAATTTAATCGTCCAAAAAGCTACCCGAACTTTTTAACGCCGACCCAAAACGCCGACGCGCTCCGCGAACACAAAGCGATCATCGCGTCCGGCAATTCAGCAACTTTTCTGGCTCGCCGCGCCGTCGAATTCGCGGGCAAAAACCCGAATCAACCGAACACGCCGGAGATTTTGCACCTGGCGGTTCGCGCCACGCGCTACGGCTGCACCGACGCGGAAACCTTAAAATACTCAAAGCAGGCGTTCACGATTTTGCATCAAAAATATCCGAAATCGCCCTGGACGGCGAAAACGCCTTATTTTTTCGGTGATAAATCGAGTGGATAATGAGAAGCTGATTTTTTAGAATTTAAGGTTCGACTGATTCTTTTATTTCCATAACTTATGCGAAAATGAACGTATGACAGACCAAATTTTACTTGAACGAATCACGCTGAATCCGAAGGTTATGGTTGGCAAGCCGGTGATTAAAGGGACGCGCTTGACCGTCGAGTTTATTTTGAACCTTTTGGCTCACGGGGCGACAACCGCCGAGATTACAGACGAGTATCAAGGTTTAATGCCGGAAGATATTCAGGCGTGTCTGCTGTTTGCCGGAAAATCTTTAAGTCGAACAGATTTTATGCCGCTGGTAATGGAGACGGCGTAATATGCGTTTTCTGGTTGACTAATGCACCGGCTCGAAAGTCGCCAAATGGTTGCGCGCTGTCAAGTCAGATGGCAAGTCGAAGAATTTCACCGCTCGTTCAAGCAACTGACGGGCAGCGAAAAATGCCAATGTCGAAAAGAGCGTTCGCAAAGAAATCA
>JAYVKL010000123.1:0-5462 GCA_043768465.1 Pyrinomonadaceae bacterium | reverse complement strand
GACAAGTTTTCAGCAACGCGAGTATTTTCTCCCATTGCTGATTATTAAATTTAACCACTGACATTTCGATAGTTTACATCAAATGTCAACAGAACCTAGAAGTCTTCGCCTGAAGGCGAGGGCTTTAACCCACCCCGATTGGGACAGTAAAATCACCGAAACAATTATGAAAACCACCCTCAGTAGTCAAACAATTGAACTTCAGCACTATTTGCTCAATCGTCGCCGGACGCAAAAAGAAATCGCCGAGCATTTCGGTGTTGACCGCAAAACCGTACGCCGGGCGATTGATAAACTCGGTCAGTTCGCAATGGTGAGCGAAGAGAGGGAAGGGCGCAATACCGTTTATTTTATCCCGGAGAGCGATTTCAATTCGTCCGAACTGACTCCTATCGAGTTAGCTGCACTCGTTTTATCGCAGGAAGCGATTACGGCTGGTGGAATTTTTCGAGAGCTTCGCCTTTCGCTGAAGCAGGGAAGTCGCCCGTCGAAAAAGTGCGCTCGAAAATGCCGCTGAGTGTGCGGCGCAATCTCGACGAATTATCGAACATTCTCGGCACGTCGGTCGTGCCGAATAAAGATTATTCAAAATTCGGCGCGACGATTGAGGAACTGACGACATCTGCTATCGAACGCCGCACCGTTTCGATGCATTACGAAAGTCTTTCAAGCTCACGCAACGAGAAACGGTTATTTGATCCGTACAACATTTATCTCGACCCGGACGGAGCGACGCTGAAAACCATTGGTTATGCGAATCAAGGGTTGAAAATTACCAATGATGAAAATAAAGGGCTTAGGAAATCCAATTTTCGGCTTTTACTATGATTGAGCCTGTAAACTGTTGATTCTTAGCATCTAATTTTAACCCTTGATTCGCATTGGTTATGATCACCGAAATGCCCGCATCAGTCCTTTTTCCCTCGACCACATCAAATCCATTAGGATTACTAGAGAAACCTTCCTGCGCCCGCCGGATTTCAATTTGCGGGTGTTTTTAACGGATAATTGCTTTAACGGAATCCACGGCGATTCGATCAAGGTAAAACTAAAGATTTTCGGCGTAACGGCGGGCATTTTCGCCGAAAGAAAATTTCACCCTTCACAAAAAACAGTTTCACTGAAAAAATCGAAAGATAGACGGATCGAAGAAATTGAAATTGAAATGCGCGTCGCCGCCGGGCGCGGTTTGGAAAGATTCGTTTTAGGCTGGCTGCCCGACATCGAAGTCGTCGCGCCGGATAGTCTGCGTCTCAAAATTAAAGAAATTATCGGCAGTTCAAAGTTTTAAAAATATTTCGATGTTTTTTTTGAAAAGGTAGCGATTTATGACACCTATCGAATTTATACTTCACCAATATGAATCCTGATTTATCGCTTTTCTGGGCAAAAACAACTGATGACAAAACCGGCTTACTAAGACCAAATGCCTTTCATCCGCTGATTTGTCATTTGATTGATGTCGCCGCGTCATCAGAGGCGATTTGGGAGAATGTTCTGACCGAGACGCAGAAACGGCAATTGGCAGTACCTTTCAGACTCGAAGACAAACTGCCGGAAGCAGGAAAGCTAATTGCATTTCTCATCGGCTTGCACGATCTGGGAAAATGTTCACCGCCGTTTGCTCTGCGCGGCGAATTCGATAAATTAAAATGGAAAGATAAACAAACCGTTCGGCTCGTGGAACTTTACCGCGACACAGAATACTTTTGCAGTGGCTTCAAGTCGGCTTCCGCAGCACCACACAATTTCGTCACAAGTGTAATTTTGCCGCCGATTTTGAATAAAAAATTCGGATTCAAATTGCCTTTTGCTAAAAACATCGCCGAAATCATAGGCGGACATCACGGCACTTTTCCCGACAGCAACTACCTGACCAAACATACGGGAGACGATTATTGCGGAAATCAACATTGGCGAGACGCGCAGAAAGCATTGGTTGAAACGCTGTCCGGTTTGTTTGAAGTCAAAGACGATTTTTCAAATCTACCAAACGCCAAATTAGACAACGCGACCGCGATGATTTTCGCGGGACTGACGACAGTCGCCGACTGGATCGGCTCGAACGCTGATTTTTTCAAATGCGAAGTTACCGATTCAACCGAAGAATTTTCGCTTAACCTCACTAAGTATCTGACAAAATCCAGACAAACAGCCGATGAAGCATTAGAAAAACTTGGTTGGTTGAATCGGATAAAAGAGACTGGCGAAAAAGAATTCGACGATTTATTTCCGACTTTGGGCAGTAAGCGACATTTACAGAGTGTGACTATCGAAATGGCAAAGGAAGGAGAACTCGATGCGGTCGGCATCTGCGTCATCGAATCGCCGATGGGCGAAGGCAAAACCGAAGCGGCAATGTATCTGGCTGATTTCTGGAACGCTCGTCTCGGCACACGCGGTATCTATTTCGCCTTGCCGACGCAGGCGACGAGCAATCAGATGTTTGGGCGCGTCGGTGAGTTTTTAGAAGCCAGATTCAAAGGCAAAAACTCAAACATCCAACTGCTCTTGCAGCACGGACACAGTTCGATCTCCGCCGAGTTCGCCGAAAAAGTTCAGAATTTCCACAATATCCAAAATACCTACGACGATGCGGAAACGGGCAAGGCTGCGGAGTATTCAAACATCGCCGCCGCCGAATGGTTTACTTATCGAAAAAAAGGTTTACTCGTTCCATTCGGGGTCGGCACGATTGACCAGATTCTGCTTGCCGCATTGCAGACTAAGCACGTTTTCGTGCGCCTGTTTGGTCTGGCGCATAAAACGATCATCATTGACGAAGTTCACGCTTACGATGCCTATATGTCCACGCTTCTGGAGCGTCTGCTCGAATGGCTCGCCGCACTCGGCTCACCCGTCGTCATCCTGAGCGCAACGCTGCCGAAAAAGAAACGCGATGCGCTAATTAAAGCGTATCTCAAAGGCTTGGGCAAAATTACCGCCGATGAAATGCCGACTTCCGACAACGATGACCAATACCCGCGCATTTCCTATGCGACCGCCGCGATGCCCGCCAAAACTTTCAAAATCCGGCGGCTCGAAACTTCCGCGCAAAACACAAAAACATTGCATCTCGAATGGAAGGATGAACACAGTGTCGTCAAAGAGTTAAGAGCGAAACTGGCAAACGGCGGCTGTGCGGCGATTATCTGTAACACGGTTGATAAAGCGCAGACGCTTTTTGACGAACTCGCCAAAGATGAATTTTTTCAAGGTCTTGCTTCGGATGATTTACCGAAACTCGATCTGCTTCACGCTCGTTTTCGTTTCACCGACCGCGAAATGCGCGAACAGCGCAGTTTGAAAAGATTCGGTAAACCCAATAAGGAAAACAAGAATCCGCATCGCCCGAAAATGGCGGTTTTAATCGCCACGCAGATTATCGAACAATCGTTAGACCTCGATTTCGATTTGATGATCTCCGAACTTGCGCCCGCCGATTTGCTTTTGCAGCGCGCCGGACGGCTTCAACGTCACGAAGAACCCAACTAGCCAAATTTAAGGGAAAAGCGGCTCTGTGGCTCATTAAACCGCCAACCGACGCGAATGATGAACTGATTATCAAAAATAATTTACCCGATTTCGGCAAAAGCGGAATAATTTACGACAAACACATTTTGTTTCGCTCGTGGCTCAAACTGAAAGATTGTCAAAAAATAGAAATTCCGAATGACATCGAAAATTTGATTGAAGATATTTATGACGCGGAAAAAGTCTTTGCAGATTTGACTGAAATTGAAAACCTAATTTGGCGGGAAACGCTCAAAGTCTATGAAAAGGATTGCGAACAGGAAAAAGAAGAAGCTAAAAATCGTTATATCAAACATCCGCATTATAGCGGACATCTCGGCAGACTTTTAGGCGAACCGAAAGAAGAAGACGCGCCCGAAATTCATCCGGCGCACCAAGCGACCACGCGGCTGGTTGAACCGACGGTTAATATCGTCTGTCTTTGGGAAAAAGACGGAAAAATTTACACGGACGAAAGTTTTACGGAAATTATTTCGCTTGTCCAAAAACCTTATCAGGCGTTGACGAAAAAACTTTTGTATAACTCGCTGACTATTTCTTCAAAATCAGTCGTCTTCGAACTTTTGAAAGAGGAAGTTCCGACGGGTTGGAAACAATCATCGCTTTTAATGCGTCATCGCGTTCTGAAATTCCGCACGGACAGAAAATGCGAAATGTTCGGTTATCAATTTCATCTCGACGAAAATCTCGGTTTGAGAATTACAAAAATTCAGGAGGAAAAATGATGTTCGCTTTCAATCTATTGGAAGAAAAATGGCTGCCTTGTGTAATGACGGACAATTCTTTGCACGATTTGAGTTTGCGCGATGTTTTGCTTGACGCGGAAAACGTGCGCGAAATTGTCGGTGATTCGCCGCCGATAACAGTCGGCTCTGCACAGACTTCTGCTGGCGATTCTACACCGCGCTTTATATGCTCCGCAGAGTGCCGCGCAATGGAACGAGATTCGAGAGGTGAAGAAATTTGATCGCGCCAAACTCGAAACTTATTTTGAGAACCACAAAACTCGTTTTGATTTATTCGACAAAAAATATCCGTTTTATCAATCGCCGTCGGCGCGGGAAAATGTTCAGAGCGGCGCGATTATTCAACTTTATTTTCAGGGCAAAAATAATGCGACATTGTTTGAACACTCGACCATTACCGCTCCAAATAAACTGACGGCGGCGGAAGCCGCACGTTTTCTCATCGCTTTTCAAGGTTTTGACTTCGGTGGAATTAAAGCCGACGGTTCCGCGCAAACCGCGCCGCTGCTGCAAAGCGCGATTGCTTTAATCAAAGGCGAAAACTTATTTGAAACGCTTTTGCTTAACCTGCATTGGTATAGCTCCGATGACGAAGAGCCTTTCAATTTCAGTTACGCCAAAGACTTGCCGGCTTGGGAAAGGGACGAAGAAACGCAGGCAGTCGAGCGATCACCGAATGGCTACGTTGATCTTTTGACGTGGCAGGCGCGAAGAATTTATCTGCAACCCGAACGGAACGAAAACGACGAAATTATTGTCAAAAATACCGTTATTATGCGTGGATATTCATTTCCGAAGGGATTTGAGCGAAAAGGCAAAGAAACGATGTTAGGTTTTCAATCAGGTAAAGACAAAACAAAGGGATTTTATACCGTTCGTTTTAACGAAAATAAATCACTTTGGCGAAATAGCTTTTCGCTTTTACAAAACATACTGGACGACAAAAATCGTGCGAAAACTTTGAGTTGGTTAAACGAATTAGTCAACGAAGGCTATTTGAATCGAACTGATTCTTTGCCCATAGAATTTTACGGAATGACTCACGATTCGCAGTCAATTGCTAAATTAGGACTTACGCAAGCTGCATTTTGACGGACGGGTTTTTCAGTTGTTGAATCAGATAATCCGACAACTGTCCAAACTTGATTTGATAAACCGTCCGTTTTGTTTCATACATTAGTT
>JAYVKL010000122.1:0-26253 GCA_043768465.1 Pyrinomonadaceae bacterium | reverse complement strand
ATTAATGCGTGAGAAATCGCCGCGCTTCGCCGACGCTTTCACGGCTGAAGCCGTCACTCTGAACTTTTCATAAATGCCTCGATACTTTTGCTCACCTGCTTACATTCGACATTTTTAATTTTTACCGGATAAAAATTAAAAATGTCGAATGTAAAATGTAAAATTAAGCCGTTCACTTTTCGACCAGGTGAATTTCCAAACACGCTCTAACACCGCTGACCGCCGACGGTTCTGCCGGATTACGCTATGAAATATGCCCGTAAATTTTGAATCGGTATTATTGAAAAACTCCGGCGCGGCGGCAGGTTTAAAAGAGTTTGAACTGGATCGTCAGATATTTTTTCGGATTCTGACGAAAATCGTAAATCAGTTTGGTGCTTTCCGACGAAAGCTGGTTGACGTTGGCGGCGGTTCGGTTAACGTTGTTATAAAGCGTCTCGTCGGTTAAAAGTTTGCCGAGCGTGCCTTTGCCGTTTCGCGCATCATCCAAAATCAGATCGACTTTTTCCGTCGTCGAGTTCAAACGGGTCAATGTCTGCCGCGCTTGGTTGTAAAATTCTTCGTCTTTCAACAGTTTTCCAATTGTGCCTTTGCCCGCGCTCAAATCGTCGGTGATGGCATTGAGCTTGGCTATCGAAACCCGCAAATCGGCAATCGCGGCGCGGGAATCGTTATAAATCGCTTCGTCGGTGAGGAACTTCCCGGCAGTGCCTTTGCCGGCGCGTAAATCTCTGGAGATAGTTTCGATCTGGCGGATGCTGTTGTTTAAATTATTGTAAAGTTCCGGGTCGTTAAGAAGTTTGCCCGCGCTGCCTTCGCCGCGATTGATGCGGTCAATCGTATTTTGCAGTTTCGCCAGCGTTAATTTAGTATCGCCGACGGCTCCGTCCAGATTGTTGTATAAACTTTTGTCGTTGATTATTTTGCCCAAAGTTCCTTCGCCGTTGTTGGCTTTCGTCAAAATTTCGTTCGCCGGAACCGAAAGTTTGTTGATTTGCTCCAGAAGCTGGTTGCCGGTTTCGGTGAGTTTATTGATCGACATCGTGGAGGTCGCATCCAAAACATCGTTTTCGGCGACCGCCGCGCCGCTCGTCGAGCCGGGCGTGAGGTTGATCATCTTATCGTTGGCAAGCAGGGAAACGGCGACGAGCTGCGCGGTCGAATCCTTGCGAATGCGGTCGGTGATCGGTTTGCCGTCGAGATTTCGATTGATCAAAAGAACCGCTTCGACGCGCGCGTCGTCGGGACTGTCGGGCGGCAGCAGAGTAACTTTTTCGACTTTGCCGATGTGAACGCCCGCCAACTGAACTTCCGCCGCATCGCGCAAACCGTCGGCGGCGGCGAAATGCGCCCGTAGCCGAAACTTTTTCTCGAACGGATTAAAATCGCCGGTCGCATTCAGAATCAAAAATCCTAAAACGCCGAGTCCGAATAAAACGAAGATGCCGACGCGCAGTTGGCTGAAACCGATTTTTTGGGTTGGAGGCATACTTTTTAGTGGTAAGTGGTAAATGGTAAGTGGTAAATGTAAGAATAAAAGCCTTTGCTTTCACTTACCATTGACCATTTACTACTTTCCACTATTTTTATTTCCCGCGCACGAATTTCAAAATATACTCGTCGGCGGAGGCGTAAAACTCTTCGTCCTTGCCGGTGAAAATTATTTTGCCTTCTTTAAGCATCACGATTTCAGTGTTTATCAGGCAAAGTTTTTCGCCTTCGAGTTCAAAAACGACATCGCCGTTTTCGTCAACGACGGCGTATTCAGAACAGAGATAATCGAGATTTTTCATCTCGTGCGTTACGAATATCGAAGAGACATCTTCCAAATCCCGCAATTTTATAGCGAGTTCGCAGATGGTTCGCGCCGTCGGCGGATCGAGTCCGGCGGTCGGCTCGTCGAACATCACGATTTGCGGGTCGCCGACCAGGGCGCGGGCGATGCCGACGCGCCGCCGCATGCCGCCTGAAAGTTCCGCCGGCATTTTGTCAATCGCGTCTTCAAGGTCAACGAACTTCAGCATTCGGCGCACTTCGCGCTCGACCTCTTCCTCGCCGATGCCTTGTTCGTGCAGCCGATATGCCACGTTATCATAAACCGAAAGCGAATCAAACAACGCGCCTTCCTGAAAAACCATTCCGATTTTGGCGCGCACTTTCATCATCTCGACTTCGCTGTAATTTGTGATGTCTTCGCCGTCAATCAAAATTTGACCGGAATCGGGTTTGAGTAATCCTAAAATAAGTCGAATCGTCGTTGATTTACCGCCGCCGCTTCTGCCCAAAATAACTTTGGTTTCGCCGCGCCGGACGGTGAAGCTGATGCCGTTGAGAATCTTTTTGTCTTCAAATGACAAATGCACATCGCGGAATTCGATTGCCGGAACGACCCTTTCGACGTTATCAACCGCGTCCTCCAAATCGGTCGGCGCGAGTTGTTCGGCTTCGATAAACTCATCGGCGGCAGCCGGTTCTTCTTTTTGCGGGGAGAGCATCATGGGCTTTGATTATAAGGACTAAATATATTTTACGTCGAGAATGGCATTTAAAGCCCGCGAAAGGAAAAAGTCGAAAATAATCACGACAATCGAAGCCAGCACCACGGAATTGGTCGTCGAACGTCCGACCCCGACCGTGCCGCCGGTTGTGCTGAGACCCTTGTAACAGGCAATACTGCCGATAATCAAACCGAAAACAATCGGTTTGATGATGCCGCCGATGATGTCCGGCGTTGAAATTCCGTAGCGGACGGACGTGATGTAAGCGTTGAAGTCATAATTGAAAATTCCCGTGGCGACGATACCGCCGCCGAGAATGCCGAACAAATCGGCGGCGACGGTTAACAGCGGCAGCATCAGCATTAGCGCGAGCAGGCGCGGCGCGACGAGCTTGCGGTGCGGGTCGGTTCCCAAAGCCCGCATCGCGTCAATCTGCTGGGAGACGACCATCGAACCGAGTTCCGCCGCAATCGCCGAACCGATGCGCCCGGAAACCATCAACGCCGTCAAAACCGGACCGAGTTCGCGCATCAGCGAAGTCGCCACTGATTTTCCAACCTGGTCTTGAATGCTGTAATACTGAAAAGTCGGGAAAGTTTGGAGGATTATCACGCCGCCGGTAAAAAATCCGGTTAACAAAACAATCGGCAGCGAACCGACCCCGACCGAATCCATCTGCCGGATGGTTTCCTTAAAATAACGCGGACTTTTGACGAGTCCGAACAGGGCGGCAGTGATAAGATTGGTGATCTCCTGCAATTCAAAAAGAAATTTTTTGAGTGGATTCATTTGTCGGTTGTCGCTGCTTCGATTCTAAAAGGTTACAACGAAAGCGGTAAAACGACAAACAAAAAAAAGCCGACTTTTGGATAAAAGTCGGCTCAGGAAAACCGTCTGAAAAATAATTCAGTTCGGCGGGCGATTTCGCCCCGACGGATTATTCGGCGGACGACGTTGATCGGTGTTTGGATTACCATCGCGCGGGCGCGGCGAGTTTTCCTTTTCCGCTATTGATTGTCGCCGGATTTCGCGGAACTTGACGAGTTGTTCGAGACTCAAAACTTTCCGCACGGCAAACTCGTTCCGGGTGCGAAATTTGACCACCTCGGAGTGCGCGGCGTGAACTTCCTTAATTTTCGACTGAATATCGGCTTCGTCCGGCAGGTCGCTGTAAACGGCGGCATCGAGACGGTGATTCGCCTCTTTCAAACGCTGGCTGGCTTCGCGCATTTTCGGGCGATTCTGCTGATTTATCTCACGAATTTGCCGGACTTGATCGGGCGATAAGTCGAGCTGCGCCAGCAAACCCGGACGTTTCGGCGGTTGAACGCCCGGCGCGTCGGACGGCGGCGGCGGTTCATTCTGCGCCGTCACGCCGGTCACGCCGCCGATTAAAAGGAACAGTAAAAGCAAAATTTTCAGTTTGTTGATGGGCATTTTATTAAGTTATTTCGTGCCGATTTCGTCGAATAAATCAGCCAGCCGCACGGAGTTGTCTTCTTCATCCTCCACCTCGGTCAGGCGCGAATTTTTGGTTTTTTCAGCCACAGTTGCTTTTTGATCGGTCTGAACGGCGTTTTTCCCGTTCGTATTTTGGACGACTCTGATTGGAGCCATTTCCGGTAATTTACTGACAGGCGCGTTCGCCGCAACTTTCACCGTCGCAACTTTCGGCGCGGCGAATTTTTTGTCAACCGCTTTCGTCGGCAAAGGCGCGGACGGCGCGGCGGAATTTTCGTGATTATCCGCCGCGATTTGTTTCGGTTGTTCGGTGATTTTTTCGCTCGCCGGGGCGACGACGGTTTTCAGCGTATTTTGATTGCCGGTGCTGCCGGCGATTTCATTTTCGCCCGGAGCGTTAAAAATAAAAATCGCCGCGCCGAATAAACCGATTAAAAGAGCGCACACCGCCATTCCCAGCGCCGGTTTGAACGTAAAAATTCGCCGCCAGTCTGAAAACCGCGAACGCGAATTCTGCGCCAGCGGTTGAAGCTGAACGTTCGCTGCCGGAATCTCAAAAATCGGCGTTGCCAATTGATCGAATTCCAAACCGCGCCATTCCCGAACCGCCGAGCGCGCGAAAGCGAATTCGGTCAGTTCGTTGACACAACCGGCGCACGTTTCGAGATGCGTTTCAAACTCGATTTTTTCCGCCGCGCCGCTTTCGCCGTAAAGATAGGAAATCAACGGTTCGGCGAAAGCGCAGTTGGAGTTTTTATGATTATTATTCGACATAATTTTTGCCCGTAAACCTTTCAAACAATTTCGACGGGCGTTCTTTCCAATTTCATTCGCAACTGTTTCAGTCCGGTGTAAAGCCGACTTTTGACCGTGCTGAGCGGAACTTCCAAGGCATCGGAAATTTCCTGAAAAGTCATTTCCTCGAATTCCTTCATCACGATAATCTGCCGCAAATCCGTTGGCAGAGCGTTGACGGCTTGCCTGACGATTGCCAGACGCTCGTTTTGTTCCGCCGTCCGCGAAGGCATTTTATGCGGCGGAGCGACAAAAATCCGGTCGGCTGATTCGTCTTCGTCGTCCAGAAAACTCTCCGCCCGAGATTTGGCGCGGCGCATCGTCGTCAGACATTGATTGACCGCGATGCGGTGCAGCCACGACGAAACTTTGGCATCGCCGCGAAAGTTTTTCAAATTCCGAAAAGCCGCGATAAAAGTTTCCTGCGCTGCGTCTTTGGCTTCTTCTTCGCGGGCAAGCATACCGAAGCACAGGGCGAAAATCTTTCGTTCCCAACGCTTTACGATTTCGCCGAAAGCATTCGGGTTCTGCTCCGCGATTGCCATCTCGACCAATTGCTCATCGGTTAAGTCAGTCGTCATTCACCCGTGATTTTAAATCAAGTCAGCACGAGAATTTTATCAAACGCGCTTTTGAACGCAATCATTTTTGCGCTCGTTTTATTTAGACGCTCGTCGTCGAAAAAAGTTTGGAATGTTGATTATCACCAACCGAATAAAAGGCGGCGATTATTCATCGCCGCCTTTTATGTTCGAGAAAATTCGGGCTTTTACTGAACGAAAGCGTTCGGCACGGGTTTATCCGTGTTCGTGCCGAAGGAAATGCCGGAAAATCCCGCCGTGCTTCGGTTGAGATACCAGATTCCGCCTCTGAAAACGGCGATGTCGGTTTTGCCGTCGCCGTCGTAATCAGCCGGAGCCGGCAAATCCGTTGAAATACCGAACGCGACGCTTTTAAATCCGGCGAGCGATTGATTCAGATACCAGGTTCCGCCTCTGAAAACGGCGATGTCGGTTTTGCCGTCGCCGTCGTAATCAGCCGGAACCGGACGGTCATCGGTCAAGCCGAATTGAACTCCTAAAAAGCCGAGCGTCGTTCGATTCAGATACCAGGTTCCGTTTCGATAAACGGCGGTGTCGGCTTTGCCGTCGCCGTCGTAATCGCCGACGACGGGTTTGTCGCCCGTCTGTCCGAATTGCAAAGCATTAAATTGATTGTTCGCCGAATTCAAAATATACCAGGTGCCGTTCGACGGGCGAAAAACCGCTAAATCGGCTTTGCCGTCGCCGTCGAAATCGGCGGGCTGCGGAATGTCATTCGCCGTGCCGAACGCCGTGCTGAAAAATCCGGCGGTCGAACGCTGTAGATACCAGATGCCGTTCCGGTAAACCGCCAAATCGGTTTTGCCGTCGCCGTCGTAATCGGCGGGAACGATTTTGTCGTCAGCCGCGCCGAATTGGGCGGCGGAAAAACCGTTTTGCGAGCCGAGAACAAACCAGGAACCAGTTTCGGGACGGAAGACGGAAGCATCAGATTTCCCGTCGCCGTCAAAGTCGGCAAACGGTCGCCGATTCGTCGGATTGAGATTGTATTCCCAAATGCCGCGCCCGTGCGTCGCAATTTTCAAAATGCGGTTGACCGGCTGAATTTCCATTCCGAAAACCGCGACGCGCGGCAGATTATCGCTGAACGGAGTCCAGTTTGCGCCGCCGTCAACCGAGCGAAAAACGCCGATGTCCGTTCCGGCGTAAAGCGTCTGCGTGTTTTGCGGGTCAACCACGAAGGCGTTGACCGGAACGTCCGGGATGCCGTTTCCGGCGGGAACCCAGGTGCAGGCGGAACTGAAATTAGTGGTTTTCCAAACGTGCTGTCCGCTCGGCAATCCGAAACCGTTTAGGGCGGCATACGCGATGTTGACGTTGGTCGGATCAATCGCCACGCGCCCGATATAACGCGCCGGAACCGCGCCGGTAACATTAACCATCGTCGTGCCGCTCGTGTAAGAAGCGTAAAGTCCGCCGTTGGTCAAGCCGACTAATCGCACGTTATCGTTCTGCGGAGCGATGGCGATGGCACTGACCCGCGCCGGCAAAGTGCCGCTGACATCGGTCATCGTCGCGCCTTTATCGGCGGAGCGATACAGCCGATTCGTGCCGAAATAAAGCGTGTTCGGATTGCCGGGACCGCCGACCATCGGCGCGTAGAATAAAACCGCGTCGGCGCAGTTGATGCCGTTCGCCGTGCCGCCGCAGCCGAACAGTCCGCCCCAATTCGGATCGCCGTTGGTGTCGGTCGTCGTGGCGCGGGAAAATCCGATTTGCGAGCCGGTCGAGTTAAAATATGTGTGATATGCCGTCACGTTATTGACGGTCGGCGAAGTCTGGTCAATCACGGCGTAACCGCCGTCGCCGCCGTCCGAACGAACCCAGGTCGTGCCGTCGGGCGCGAGAAACTCCGTGCCGTTGTCCTGCGTTCCGCCGAGCGTGTAATTGCGGTCGGTCGGGTGCAGTGCCAAACTCGTAAACTGCGTTGCGCTGAACGAAGTGTTATTCAAACTCGTCCAGTTTGTGCCGCCGTTAACCGATTTCCAGATGCCGCCGTCGCTGCCGAAATAAATCGTGTTGGTGTCCGACGGCGCAATCGCAAACGCCTGCGTGTCAACGTGCAAACCGGAAGAACTGTTGACGAAACTCGTTCCGCCGTTGGTCGAACGCCCGAAAACCAGTGCCGGCGAGCCGCCGAGGTAAACCTTGTTCGCGTCGTTCGGGTCAACGGCGACGGCAATATCGTAAAAACATTGGGAACTGCAAAATCCGTTGGCGACCGCCGTGACGAAAGTCGTGCCGCCGTCAGTTGATTTGTAAAGCGTGCCGTTAGCGGTTCCGGTCGCGGCGTAAATCGTCACGACTCCGGCATTTTTGTTAACGGCGAGTTCGGTGCGTCCGAGCGATGAACCGTCGCCGGTCGTTAAATTGCGCGTAAAAGTCGGCGCGGCGGAAAGCGCGTCGGTCGAAAGATAAACGCCGCCGTCGCCGCCGCTGCCGATCACGGCAGCCACCAAACGATTCGGATTATCCGGCTCAATCGCCAGATCAATCACCGAACGACTCGCGGCGAGCGTTCCCTGAATCGTCAGTTTTTCAAACGTCGGATTTGTTCCCATCGCGTTGGTCGTCCGGTAGATTCCGGCGTTCGGCAGAACGAGTCCGGTTGTCGTCGCGCCGATTCCGGCGACTCCGCTGGTCGAAGCGACAAAGACGATGTTCGGGTTGGTCGGATGAACGATCACTTCGCTGATGGCGCGTCCGCTGAAAACATCGCCGCCGCTCGTTCCCTGATTCATAACCGGCGACAAAACCGGATTCGTGTCGGCGTTCGTGATGCGGTAAAGTCCGACCCCGATGAAACAGCCGCTGCCGCATAAACCGGCTTCGCCCGTGCCGACGAAAACCGTCGTCGGGTCGGACGGCGAAATTGCCACCGCGCCGATTGCCAAACTCAAAGCACTGTCCATCAAAGGAGTCCACGACGCGCCGCCGTTCAAAGTTCGGTAAAGTCCGCCCTGCGCCGTGCCGACGTAAACGATATTCGGATTAGTCGGGTGAACCGCGATTGAGGCGACGCGCCCGCTGTAGGAAATCGTGCCGTTAACCGGAATCGGTGCGGGACCGAGCGGCTGCCACATCGCCGCCTCCGGCAGCACGAGCGAGCCGCGCTGCGCCGTAATTTGCCGCTCGCCGTCTTCCATTTTCCTGATGGCTTTCGTGCGCGAATCCGGCTGCGCGGTGTCGAAACCGCGAATCATATCAATCTGCTCGGTTCGCAGGCGAAGATATTCTTCTTTGCCGATTTTCTGACCTGGCGGTAAATCCGGGTCTTCGCCTTCCTCGATCTCATTTTTGAAAAGCTCCGATTTGCCTTGTCCTTCAACCGAATTATACCAATACAACGGGACGGCTAAACCGGCTAGCAAAAGTAATAAAAACGCAATTTTCCCTGCTTTCATATCGTTCTCCTCTGATTTTTATAAATTAACTGTTTTTGCGGGTGCAAGATTAGTAAAAACATTTTCGCATATTTGGATGGTCAATCGGAAACAGATTTTGGAAAAATCGTGGAATTTGAAGAAAATAAATCCGAACCGGCGTTTTTATAAAGTTACGCAGTTGGAAAAAGAGACGCGGCTTTTGAAGCATCTTTTCTCAATGATAACCAGTAGCAGGCGGCGAAAAACTGCGCCAACAAAGATTATGCGCTGTCCGCTATTAGCGAATTGGTGAGCAAAAGTTCGGCGATTTTTTGCTTCGTTCAGAGTCCAAACGCGGAACGCACTTTGCTACTTCCGCCGCGCTTCGCTCGAAGGAAACACGCTGAAGCGTGAACTCAAAACACTACAAAATTTAATTAACGGACTACTTGGTAAAACAAAAAAGAGTAATCGAAATGATTACTCTTTTTTAAGTTTTGGTAGGTTGTGCAGGTATCGAACCTGCGACCCACGGATTAAGAGTCCGTTGCTCTACCAACTGAGCTAACAACCCGAACTAACATTTTGAATTATAACAATTAACCGTGGTTTTGCAAAAATGTTTCGGCTCCCGCGTTCGGAGTTTGGAAAAAAAACGATTTATTGCAGAATAGAAAGCGATGAAGGAATGCCCGAAATGTGAATTATGCTACGCCGACGACGTAAATTACTGCCCGCACGATCAAACGCAGACGCGCGGCAGTCTGCCCGGAACGCAATTGCTGGCAAATCGGTATTTCATCGAAAAACGCCTTGGGCGCGGCGCGATGGGACAGGTTTATCTGGCGCGTGATAAAAATCTCGGAACGCGCCGCGTCGCGGTGAAAACCGTGCGGCAGGACATTCTCAACAGCGACGAATTGCAGGAAGGCGAAGCGATTGCCCGATTTGAACGCGAGGCGATGTCGGCGGCTTCCGTCAACCATCCGAACGTCGTGGACGTAACGGATTTCGGCGAATCGGCGGAAGGCATATTTTATCTCGTGATGGAATACGTCGAAGGCGAAACGCTGCATCGTCTTCTGCGCCGCGAAGGAACTTTGCCGGTCGGTCGCGCCGTTAAACTTTTGCGCCAAATCGCCGACGGCGTGGAAGCGGCGCACGAAGCCGGAATTCTGCACCGCGATTTGAAACCCGCCAACATTTTTATTATGACGAAAGGCAAAGCGGGCGACGGCTTTATCAAAGTCGGCGATTTCGGTTTGGCGAAAATCGTCAATCAAACCGTCACGGACGCGAATTCAAACGCCACGCCTTCCTCACGCGGCATTATCGGAACGCCGGAATTTATGTCGCCCGAACAGATGCAGCCGGAACTCGGCGTGGACGTGCGCGCCGATATTTATGCTTTGGGAACGATTGCCTATTTAATGCTCGGCGGCAGAACGCCGTTCGTCGGCGATTTGATGCAGCTCGTGATGCAGAAAATTATGCACACGCCGCCGCCGCTTTCCACCCTGCGCTCGGATATTCCGAAAGATGTCGAAAAAGTCGTGATGAAGGCTTTGGAGATTGATCCGAAAAATCGTCCGGCAACCGTCGGCGAATGGATCACGGAACTCGAAGCGGCGGCGGAAGATGTCTCCGAAAATAAAACCGTCGGGGCTTCGCGGCTGGTCATTCTCGCCGCCAACGGTGCGGAAGTTTATGTCAACGACGAGCGCAAGGGAATTATCGGCAGTTCGGGAAAACTGATTTTAACGACGATTCCCGCCGGACAGCACGTTTTGCGCGTCTCGAAAGTCGGCGAAAAAGACGACGAGCGCGTCATCGAGATTCAGGAAGGCGCGAACGAACAGGTTATTCAGGCGCAGTTAAAACCGCTGCGGGAAGCGTCGAGCAGCCAGCCGTCGCCGTCGAGCGGCAGCGACAGCGCGGCGCAGTCGAGCGTGATGCCGGGCATCGTCGCCTGCACGAACTGCAACGCCCGTTTCGCGCAGGGCGTAAAATTTTGCGGAAAATGCGGCAGCCGATCATTTACCATTATCAGCGAAGGCGAGGGCAAACAGGTTTTTCCGTGTCCGCGCTGTTCGACGAATCTGCCGCTGCGCTCGAAATTCTGCGGACGCTGCGGGCTGAACATCACGCCGTCGGAAAACACGGCGAAAACAAACGCCGTTAATTTTCAATCGAATGCGCCGCCGAACTTTCCCGCGCCGGTCGAGCGCATCTGCCGGAAATGCGGCGGCAAATATCCGCCGAGCATCAAATACTGCGGTCGCTGCGGAACCGGCTTGTAAAAAAAAAATAAATTCTGTTAAGGTTTTTCTGTTTTTTCAGCCGAATCGGGTAGAATTAAAAATTGATCCGACTTGTCTCTTTCCAAAAAGAAATAAAGTATAATAAAAAACCGTTTCATTCCGCGCGCAGCCGTCGTCAGGTAAAAAAATGAAAATTTGTCCGAGATGCCAGAAAACTTACAGCGACGAAAATCTTAATTTTTGTCTTGATGACGGCGCGGTTTTAACGCCGTCGAACGCCGTTGACAATTCCATTCCGGCGACCGTGTTGATGAATCAAACGCGCCCGACCGCGGCATCGCCGCCATTCGCCAATCAGGGCGGAACGCCGGGAAATTGGAACGCGCCGCCGCCGCAATTTTCGATGCCGGCGACGACCCCGCAAAAATCGAAAACGTGGCTCTGGGTTTTAGGGATTCTGGGCGGATTGATGTTGATTTGCGGCGGCGGTTTCGTCGGTTTCGTCTTTTGGGCGGCGAGTTTAGATAACAATAACAGCAACCGCGCCGTTCTCGTCAACACTTCAAACTACAATTCCGGCTCCAGCATTAAAAATAAATCAGTCGCCAATTCGATTTCCGAGCCGATCAATAATTCTTCGGTGCAGAAAATAGATTTGTCGAAATGGGTGAACGGCAATACCGATTTGGGCGATACCGAATTCACCGACGGCGAACTGCTGATGAGTTCCGGGAAGAAAAATTATTACTACGTTCTGGCGGCACAGGCGGTTTATAAAACCGCAGGCGCGGCGACGAAAGTAACGGTTAGAAACGTCAATCAGGAAAGCTCCAACCTCGGTTCCGGTTTGGTCATTCACAGCAATCCGATTCCTTTGACGCAGGATTACGCTTTTTTGATTGACTCGGAAAGCAAAAAATACCGCGTCGTCCGCCACACGCCGGGCGACGAAATCGTCGTCGTCAAATGGACTCGTTCGACTGCCGTCAAAAACGGCACGCAGGGCAATGTTTTGGAAGTTCGCGATGCCGGTAAAACGATGAACTTTTACATCAACGGCGAATTCATCCGAAGCGTCGGCAACACGGACGGCTTCAGCGGCGGAGTCGCGGGATTATACGCGGGCGATGCCGTGCAAACCGCCTTTTCGGATTTGGAAATCAATCAATAAAATTACGTTCGACGTATGAAAACCTGTTCGATCTGCAATCAAATTTACGATGACGAGAACCTCAATTTCTGTCTGAATGACGGCGGAGTTTTAATCGTCGAAAAAGAGGACGCGCCGCCGACGATTCAGATGAACCGGGTGCGGACGACGCAGCCGAACTGGGAGAATTTCGACGCGCCCGCGCCCTGGCAAAACCAGCCTTTACAGGTTCCGCCGCCCAATCAGGCTTTCTATCCGACGGCGGCGATGCCGCAAAGTCAAAATCAGGTTTTGCCGACCGTCTCGCTGGTTCTGGGGATTTTCAGCCTCGTTTTATTTTGCTGCTGGGGCGGATTGCCGTTCGGCATCGCGGCGGCGATCACCGGCTATCTCGGTTATCAAAATTCCAATAACGACCCGCAGCGTTACGGCGGACGCGGAATGGCGACGGCGGGAATGATTCTCGGAGCGGTCGGAGTTTTAGGAGCCGTCCTACTTCTTTTGTTCACCTTCGCCGGAGGTCTCCTGAGGTAGAAAATGCTTCTGATGCCCGTCGCCGAAAAATTTGGTAAACTCATTTCTATTAAAAAATGCGAGTAACATTGCGCGTGATTGCGGGTCCGCAAACCGGACGTTTTTTCACGTTTGACCAGCACGAAACTTTTATGATCGGGCGCGGCGAGGATTCGCAGTTCTGTCTGCCGCACGACCGTTTTTTCTCGCGTCATCACTGCCTTCTGGAAATCGCGCCGCCGCAGTGTTTCCTGCGCGATTTGGGTTCGACCAACGGAACTTTCGTCAACGGTTTGAAGGCGGAAACGGCGCATTTGAAAAACGGCGACCGCATTCAGGGCGGCGAAACCGTTCTGGAAGTCGAAGTTTCGACCGCCGATGTCAATTTTCAACCGACCGCCAGCCAGCCGCTGCCGATGGTTGACACCGTGCCGTCCCTGATTACGATTCAATGTCTGAACTGCGGCATTCCTTCTAAAGCCGAAGTCTCGCGCCCCGATGCCAAACTGACTTTTGTCTGTGACGACTGCCGCGAAACCCTCCGAAAAAATCCGCAGCCGATTCCGAATTATCAGATGATCAGAATTTTGGGACAAGGCGGAATGGGCAGCGTGATGCTGGCGCGTTCGATGGCGGACGGTCGCGCCGTCGCCATTAAAACCCTTTTGCCGGAAGTCGCCGTCAGCGAACAATCCTTAAAAAGATTTATGCGCGAAATCGAAGTCGCCGCCAGCCTGCGCCACCCGCACATCGTCAGCTACATCGAACACGGAACGCACAACGGCATCGTTTATCTGGTGTCTGAGTATGTCGGCGGAATGGATGCCTCGAAACTCTCGAAAATGCGCGGCGGCAAACTCGATTACCGCGAAGTCGTGAAAATTATCGAACAGATTTTAGCCGCGCTCGATTTCGCCCATTCGCTCGGATTCGTTCACCGCGACCTCAAAGAGCAGAACATTCTGGTTGACGGAACTTTCCCGAATTATATCTCGAAATTAACCGATTTCGGGTTGGCGAAAAGTTTCAAACAAACGGGAATGAGCGGTGTCACAATGGTCGGCGACGTGGCGGGAACCATCGCCTATATGCCGCCCGAACAGGTCAGGGATTTTAAGGAAGTGAAACCGCCGTCGGATATTTACGCGATTGGGATGACGGCTTACAGTTTAATTACCGGAGCGCACGCGCTCGATTTGAGTCCGCGCGCCGGAATTTCGGAAACGGTCAAAGCGATTTTTGAAAAACCGATTATTCCGATAAATAAACGGATGCCGGAAGTTCCGCTGCGCGTCGCCGCCGTCATCGAAACCGCGATTGCCAAAGAAGTCGAACTGCGCTGGCGCACCGCCGGAGAAATGCGCGAAGCTCTGCTCCGAGCGATGAGCTAGATTTACCGGCGCAAAGCAGCCGACCGCTTAGAGCGTGTTTAGAAACTCACTTGGTCGGAAAGTGGATGGCTTAATTCTACATTTTACATTCGGCATTTTTAATTTTTATCCGGTAAAAATTTAGAATGAAGAATGTAAAATTGCCGGTCTTTTTCGAATTTCCAAACACGCTCTTAGAAAAATAAATTCGGGCGGCGGAACATAAAAGTCGAAAACATCAGCGAGCGACCGGATGCGGCAGGAGCGGAAAAACCGGCGCGGCGAGTGAGATTTTGGCAATTCGCAAAAACATATTTCAATTTCGCCGCGCTCGACGAAAGAATACGCTTCCGGCGTAAACTCAAAACTACGAAAACTTCAGTTTTCGTTCAGAGTCCACGCTTCAGCGTGTTTCCGCCGCGCTTCGCTGGCGGAGCGGACAAACTAAAGTTTGGACTCTGAACGAAGAAGCGGAAATTTGATTATCAAAAACTTAAATCAAAAGCACTAGAGCGGTTACGGATTGGATTTACGGGAAAAAGTAGAACAGGCTGTGAGCCTGTTCCGCCGCCGCGTTGCGCTGGCGGCGAGGCAGACTAACAGTCTGCCTTACTTCAATCCATAACCGCTCTAATCGCGGTTTTTCCGCTTCGAGAAAATCAAACCGAAAAAAACTCCGAAGACCGAGCCGACCAGCAAACTGAGCGCGGGTTGCCGGGCGAGATCGTTCGTCTTTGGAGTGCCGCCGACCAGCGCGGCGGGCGTTGATTTCTCGCGGCTGTCCGGCGGTTGTTCGGCGACGTTCGACGACTTTTCCGCCGAATGAGTTTCTGAAACTTCAGTTCCAGATTGTTTTTCGGCGTTCGGCACGTTCCCCAAAAGTGCCGCCGTATTTTTTGACGCTTCCTCGATTGGTTTATCGGGGTTTTCGACGATTTCTTTGGCGGCAGCTTTGTTGGCTCCGGCTTCGGCGGTTTCCGGGTCGGAAAATTCCTGCAAAACGGCATTGATCGAGCCGCCGACGAGAATGACCAGAGCCGTCAGATAAAGCCAGAGCATCAGGATAATCATCGCGCCGAGCGAGCCGTAGGTTTTGGCGTAACTGTTAAAATACTCCAAATAAAGCCGAAAACTGTAGGACAGCAAAAGCCACAAAACAATCCCGGTAATCGTGCCGGGCGAAATCCAAACCCAGCTATGTTTTTTATGCTGCGGCAGAAAATTATAGATGATGGCGAAAATGGTAATCAAAACCGCCAGCACGATGATCCACTGCAGCATCCCCAGCACGAACGGCGACTGAACCGGCAGATTGATCGTGTTGAGAATCGCCAGCGTAAATTTACTGCCGTAAAATACGCCGCCGAGCGCGATGGTAATCAGAATTCCCAAGCCGATGGTCATCGAAAGTGAGATGCTTTTGGTTTTCCAGTAAGCTCGCTGTTCCGACAAATTATAAACGCCGTTGAGCGCGACGCGAACGCTGTCAATGCCGGCGGAAGCCGACCAGATGGCAATTAAAAAACCGACGGTCAATTTGCCGCCCGAACTGCTTTTGGTCACTTCGTCGAGCGTCGTTTGAACGAGTTCAAACGCCGAAACCGGCATCACCTGCCGCAGATAATAAAACATCTCCGCTCGCAAATCGTCGGCGGATTCCAGTACCAAACCGAACAAGCTGAGAAAAAATAACAAAAGCGGAAACAGCGCAAAGGCGAAATAAAACGCCACCTGCGCGGCACTGCTCATCAAATCTTCTTCGACGAACGACTTGGTATAAAGGCGCGAAAAGAAATTTTTGAAACTGAAATTTGTCATAGCGAGATAATTTTTTCAGCCGACGGCTTTTAATTTCGGGGAAATTTTTCGCTCCGATTGTTTCAACAAACTTTTTAACTCGTAAATTTTCATCAAAGCCTCGACCGGCGAAAGATTGTCCGTGTCAATTTCCGATACTCTCGATTCGATTTCGGAAAATTCGACTGACGAGAAATTTTCGCCGTCGTTTTCCTTCTCATATTCTTTCAAAAGTTCCTCGGCGCGATGAACGACGGATTTCGGTAAACCGGCGAGTTTTGCCGCGTAAACGCCGTAACTTTTCAGTGCCGTGCCGCTGGCGATTCGATATTTAAAAGTCAGTTTATCTTTTTCCTCTTCGATAAGAAAGTAGAAATTTTCTACTCGCGGCAAAAGCTCGGCGAGTTCGGCGAGTTCGTGATAATGCGTGGCAAACAACGTGCGCGATTTGAGTTTCGGGTGATTATGGAGGTATTCCAAAACCGAACGCGCCACCGCCAAACCGTCGAAAGTCGAAGTTCCGCGACCGAGTTCGTCCAGCAAAATCAGACTTTGCGGCGTGGCGTGATGGAGAATTTCGGCGGTCTCGATCATCTCGGTCATAAAAGTTGATTCGCCCGCCCCGATGCGGTCGTAAAGTCCGATGCGCGTAAAAATCCGGTCGCAGATGCCGACGACGGCTTCGTCAGCCGGAACAAAACTGCCGATTTGCGCCAGTAAAACGATCAGCGCGATCTGCCGCAGATAAGTTGATTTGCCCGAAGCGTTCGGACCCGTAATCAAAGCGATTTGCGGTGCGCCGTTGCCGCCGAGTGCCGCATCGTTGGCGATGAAATCGCCGTCTTCGTCAGCAAAAATCTTTTCGACGACCGCGTGGCGACCGTTTTTGATTCGCAGAAGGGAAGTTTCGTTGACGGTCGGACGCGCGTAATTATATTCGTCGGCGACATCGGCTAAACCGCCGATTGCGTCCGTGTAGGCAATCGTCGCAGCGGCGAGCAGAATCTCGGCGCGATTTTTGCTGACTTCGCTGCAAATCTGCCGGAACAAATTGGCTTCGAGTTCGGCGACTCGTTCCTGCGCGTGAACGACCAGCGATTCGTATTCCTTGAGTTCCAAAGTTATGTATCTTTCCGCCGGAATCAGCGTTTGCTTGCGCGTGTAATCTTCCGGGACGAGATGCAGATTCGGCTTGGTGATTTCGATGAAATAGCCGAAAACCTTGTTAAAACCGACGCGCAGACTTTTGATTCCCGTGCGCGTCCGCTCGCGTTTTTCCATTTCCGCCAGAAAACTTTTGCCGTCTTTTAAGGTGGCGCGGAGTTTATCCAATTCTTCGGAAAAACCCGTTTTGATAATGCCGGTTTGCTCGCCGTGTCGGTTGGGCAAATCTTCGGAAATACTCGCTTCAATCAACTCGACGGTCGAAACGCATTCCGGCAGATGCGCCAGCAATTGACCGAACCGAATCGTGTCGGTTCGCAGGAAACTTTTGATTTTCGGAATCAATTCCAGACTTTTCCCGAAGGCGAGCAGTTCATACGCCGACAGAAAATTCGCTCTGGCGCGGCTCGAAAGCCGTTCCAAATCTTTAACATCCGACAATGTTTCGCGCAGCTTGATTCGGTCGTCAGCATTTTCCTTGAGCCACGCGAGATGTTCCTGGCGGCGGTGAATTTCCGTGCAGTCGAGTAGCGGCTGGCGCAGCCATTTCCGCAGCAGTCTGCCGCCCATCGGCGTTCTGGTGCGATCAATGACCGAGAGCAGATTCGTGCCGGATTCGTTTTCAAACACTTCCAGACTTCGCAGTGTCCGCGCGTCGAGCAGCATAAATTCGCGGCTGTCGTAACTCGTCAGCCGCGTCAATTGGTTCGCCGCGCCGAACTGCGAAGCGTTCAAATAACCGATTAATGCGCCCGCCGCCGAAACCGCCAGCGGCGAATTTTCCAGCCCGAACGCTTTTAAGTTTTTGGTTTGAAAATGATTTAAAAGCGTTTGGCGGGCGTTTTTGGTGTCGTAAAAATCAGCACTAAGACGGGAAACGAAGCGCGGCAAATCCCGATTGGAAAAATCGGTTTCCGTTTCCGCCAGCAGAATTTCGGCGGGCGCGAGCCTTTGCAGTTCGACGAGCGCGTCCCGATTTTCGATTTCGGTGGCGGCAAAATCACCCGTCGTAATGTCGGCGTAGGCGATGCCGGCGCGCTTGCCGTCGCTGAAAAACGAAACGAGATAATTGTTCGCTTTGCTGTCGAGC
Source organism: Pyrinomonadaceae bacterium (assembly GCA_043768465.1). Classification (GTDB taxonomy): domain Bacteria; phylum Acidobacteriota; class Blastocatellia; order Pyrinomonadales; family Pyrinomonadaceae. Next base: position 8,187 of record JAYVKL010000122.1, on the reverse strand, counting down.
AACGCCGGCTCGATCACCGTTCCGGCGGTCACGACGCGGACGACTTCGCGCTGAATCAATTTCTTGCCGTCATTGCCTTTGACGGGAAACGCGGAAGTCTGCTCGCAAATCGCCACGCGATGACCGCGCGAAATCAGGGTTGCCAGATGCTTTTCCAAAACGAAATGCGGAACTCCGGCGAGCGGGATGCGGGCATCGGATTTGCCCATCGAACGCGAAGTTAGAACGATGTCGAGTTCACGCGCCAGAATCCGCGCGTCGTCGTCGAAGGCTTCGTAAAAATCGCCCAGACGAAACAGCAAAAGCGCGTCCTGATGTTTGGCTTTGACTTCGAGATACTGCCGCCGCACGGGAGTTTTGGTTTTCATATTTATTTGTCGGCACAATTATTTTAACTTAAATCGCCACCGGAAAAAAACGTGAAATGATTGCGGGGCGGAATGATAAAAAAAATTGAAAATTGGCAGGTAAGCAGATAATGAGCGCGAGCTGTCGGATTTCGTTCAGAGTCCACGCTCTCGGCGTGTTCTTCCGCCAGCGCAGCGCAGCGGAAACAAACTGAAGTTTGGACTCTGAACGAAGAAGGCGGCGTGATCGTCGAAAACTTAGATTACAAACTATTGGAAGAAAGTCAGGATTCAGCGACTGGATTAGCCGCGAGCGCGTTCAAGTAGAGTCATCGTCAAAACACTGAGAAAAACCAGGTTTTCATCGGTCGGCGACATCGGCGTTTGAGCGGAAACCAGAAATTTGCCCTCAAACATCGCCGGTTGTTTTTGCAGCCGGACGACCGGCGATTGATCCGTTTTCGAGACGATATAAGCCGGATTAAAAACGTAGCCGGTGAACATTCCGATCACCGGAATTTCCCCGACCAGCGCGTCAACGACTTTGATCCAAGCGTTTTCTTCGTTAATCTCCATCACTTGCTCGTTGCGGGCGTTGGAAATCAAATAATGAGTGCGCCATAAGGAACGCATTCCCTGACGTTTGATCGAGCCTAAAAAAACGCCTTGCCGGTCGGTGAAATTATACTGAGCGGAAAAATCAATCACGCGGTCGGCCTTGATATTGAACAAAAGCCGTGTCTGATTTTCGTCGGCGAAAACATTGATGTCTTCCTTCAATTTCAAAAGTTTTTGTTTGACGTAGCCGACCGTCTCGCCGCTCGCGTCGCGGACGTAAATCTGACTGGCGAGAGCAAGGAGTTTGAATGTTAAAGTCAGCGGATAATTCATAATTTTTGCGGCGCAGCCCTTTGACGATTGAGCCGTCAATCGAAAGACGAGTCGGGCGATTATCGAAAATGAAAAAAGGGCGGTCGAAAAACGCTTTTCGACCGCCGAAGGTTTCCGAGGAGAGAAACGAAACGATTTTTATTTCGCGTCGGGCAGAATGTTAATCGCGGGCGGCGGAATTTGCAAGCTCAGAGAAACCTTTCCCGCTTTGGCTCCGCCCAAATTCAACAAAATATCAATATCGGATTGCGGAACCGTTAAATCCATCAAAACTTCCGACTGGCTGCGCGTGATTTTCGCGTTGTCAATCAAACGGCTGTAAACCTGTTTGTCTGCGCCTTTAGAACTGCCGAGCAGTGTTTTGCCCAACAACTGTAAGCCTTGCAGCATTTCCTGCAACTTTTGAGCTTGATCGGCTTTGGCGGTTTTCGCCGTCAGAGAAACCGCCGTGTCGCCGTTAATCAATTCCATCGCGCCCGATGTCTGCCGGATCGAATCGAGCGTCATCCCGAATTCGTCGTTGTCTAAATCTATCAAATTCGATAAACCGTTTGGCAGATTCGCGACGAAAGCGGCGATGGCGTTCGGTTTGCGATTGATCGAATTTAATAAATCGGCGTTGATTCGAGTTCTGGTTTCGACCGTTTCCCGAACGCGGGCGAGCGAGCCGAAAGCGAGCGTGTTGCTGTCGTAAGAGGTAACGGCGATTTCCCTGGCTAATCTGTTGATCATTCGTTCAATCGCTTTGTCGAACCACGAGTTTTTCTTCGGTGCGGCGTTTTGTGGCGAAATTCCTGTTACCAAAACTTTATCACCTTGCTGTTCGGCGATTTCCTTGCCCGAAAAAATGTAAACGCTTCGCGCTCCGATTTTTTCTTCGCGGTATTTTCCCTTCGACGCTAATTTGGCAAGGGCGATCAGGGCGTTGGCGTTGTATTTGCCGCGCACTAAAAAAAGCGGTTCCAAATCAATTTCCTTGTCGGAAATTTGTTTGGCTGCCACCCCGACGGCGACTTGCTCGAACTGCCGTAAATCGAGTCCGGTTTTCTCGCGGATTTCATCAATTTTAACGTTGAGGTCGGCGAGCAGCAGCGGTTTGCCGGAAAGAATTTGCGGCGCGGCTTCGCTCAAAACGCGCTGCATATCAATCGTCAAAACGCCGTCCGATTCCGGCAAAAGCGCGGCGAGCGTGTTGGTTTGTTTGACTTTTTTATTGTTAGTGTCGGCGAAAACCGCGCCGAAAGCGTTCAAGACAAAAGCTCCGGCGACGAGTGCGGCGGTCAATTTACCTTTCATTTTTACTCCTCTTTTCAAATTTTTTTCAGCGGTAATGTTGCAAACTTAAAAGATGATTTATAATCGCTAAACGGTTGGCTGTGATTATAAAGTTTTCACCGCGTGACCGCAAGATTTTAATCTTTTCCCGAATATGGCTTCGATCAATTTCCCGAATCCGCGCCTGCACGAATTCACCGAATGGGTTTCGTTCGGCGATTTTTTTTACAACGCCCGCGACATCATCGGTTTCGGCGGCGAGATGACCATTGACAATCTCCGCCAAGCTTATCGTTCGGGTATTTTTCCGTGGGGAATCGAAAATCTGCCGCTGCCCTGGTTCTGTCCCGAACTGCGCGCCGTTTTGGAATTCTCCGAGCTGCACGTTCCGAAATCGCTGAAAAAAGAATGGCGCAAAACCAATTTCACGTTTACGATTGACCGCGATTTTCGCGCCGTCATCGAAAACTGCTCGCGCATCGAACGCGCCCACGAAAAGGGAACCTGGATCACCGAAGAATTCGTCGAAGCCTACTGCCGTTTTCACGCGGCGGGCGACGCGCACAGCGTCGAAGTCCGGGACGCGGGCGGAGAATTGGTCGGCGGACTTTACGGCGTGGACGCGAACGGCGTTTTCTGCGGCGAAAGTATGTTTCACCTCGTCTCGAACGCTTCCAAAATGGCACTGCTTTTTTTGATCGAACATTTGGAATCGCGCGGCGCGACGTGGCTCGACACGCAGGTGATGACACCGCATTTTGAAGTTTTCGGGGCGCGGGAAATTCACCGCGCAAAATTTTTGGATCAACTTGAAGCGACTCAAAAACTACAACTTAAACTTTTTTGACGCTCTCAATGACGGAGAATAAACAGATGCCGCATCGTGAAAGAAAAAACATCCGCGCCGGGTTAAAAGTCGCCGTCGTTTTAAAACAAGACCAGCGCACGGGCAAGCGCACCGTCGGGATCGTCAAAGATTTGCTGACCAATTCGAGCGTTCATCCGCACGGCATCAAAGTTCGCTTAACCGATGGACAAGTCGGGCGCGTTCAGGAAATTTTGACGGAAGATAAATAATTTGAAATATGTATGTCGCAAAAGTTATAGGAAAAGTCAATAACAACGTTTTTAAAGTCGGTATTTTTCAAGTCAAAAATCATAAGGAAAAGCAAGTAGGCGAATATGAAAGAAGTTTCTACACTCGTCCAACTACATTTTTCCCGTTTCAGCAAAACGGCAAAGATTTTGCGATTTACTCGCCGCATTATTCATACATAAGGGTTATGGAGTTGCCGTCCTGCAAAGATATTGGCGGTGATGAATCATTGTCTGATGATTTTTGCTCGATAGACTTTTACGTTCCTTCCTACATAGAACAAGAAATTATAAGTAGAACAATAAGTCCGGAAGGCAAAGTTAAAGAAGAAATTTGGACAACACGAGTTAGCGAACCTGAAGAGGAAGAACTTACTGAACATACAAAATCTTCCGCATACAAAAACACAAATACAGGTGGAACAGAATCATCTGAGATTATCTATCGCCCGCTAACTTCTCTGTTGTATTATCCGTTCGGATTTGTATATGGTTGCCGTTGGTCAGACGATTCCACCATTCATTTTCTGGATTTATCGGAAGTCGAAAAAGGAATTATTAAACGAGATGCAAGATTCGGTTACATCGAAATCCCAAACGGCAGTTTATTGAAAGAAACAATCAAAATGGGAAACTATAAAAAATATTCCGGCGATGCGGAAAATCAATTCGAAATAGTTGTGCTTCAAACATTTGAATTGTTTAGTGGAAAAAGAATCATTGAGCCTTACGAGCAAGTTATATGACGAATAGCTTTTTGATTTACGGCGCGAACGGCTATACCGGCGAGTTGATTGCGCGAGCAGCGGCGCGGCGCGGATTTCAGCCGATTCTCGCCGGGCGCAGCCGCAACAAAGTCGAACCGCTGGCGAAGGAATTGAATTTAATCTGCCGGACGTTTTCGCTCGAAGACAAAAAATCGCTGGAATATACTTTGAAGGAAGTTGATTTCGTCGTTCACTGCGCCGGACCGTTTTCGCGGACTGCGGAGAAAATGGTCGAGGCGTGTTTACGGCTCGGCAAACATTACACGGATATTACCGGCGAAATCGCGGTTTTTGAAGCGATGGCGAAGCGCGGTGAAGCGGCGCGAAAAGCCGGGATTATGATAATGCCGGGCATCGGCTTCGATGTCGTGCCGTCGGATTGTCTGGCTCGACATCTAAAAAACCTTTTGCCGTCGGCGACGAATCTGACGCTGGCTTTTGACGGTGCGGGCGGCGGCATCTCGCACGGGACGCGGGCGACGATGACGTTAAACGCGGGCAGCGGCGGCGCGGTTCGCCGAAACGGTCAAATCATAAAGGTTCCCGCCGCGCATCAAACGCGCCGCATTGATTTCGGCGAATTTACGAAAACCGCCGTCACGATTCCGTGGGGCGATGTTTCGACGGCGTTTTACTCAACCGGAATTCCGAACATCGAAGTTTATACGGCGGTGTCGAAAGCGAATTTGAAAATGCTGAAATTAAGTCGTTATCTCGGCTGGCTTTTAAGGACGAAAACGGTTCAGAGCCGTTTGCAAAAACGTATTCCCGACGGCGGTCCGAGCGATGCGGAACGTGCGGACGGCGTAACCTACCTGTGGGGCGAAGCGTCGGACGAGCAGGGAAATCGAGTCGAAGCGCGGCTGGTTTGTCCCGAAGGCTACACGACGACCGTTTTGACCGCGCTCGCCATCGCCGAAAAAATATCGGCGGGAGTTTTTCAAGTCGGCTTTCAAACGCCCGCCAAATGTTACGGCGCGGATTTAATCCTGGAGATAAAGGACGTGAAACGAACTTAAAGTTACATCGTTTTTTATCTAGCCGCGCTTTTTATCGGGACGCGGTTTGATCGCCGCGCTGATTTTATTCGGGGAATTTTCCGTCTCGAAAGTTTGCGCCGCTTTTGATTCTTCCGATGCTTTGGCGTTCGCCAGCAGTTTCGAGTCGTTTAGTATTTTTAACGCCGCCTTCGCGGTTTTGCTTAATCTTTTTTTATCTTGTGCCATTTTAATAAATTATCATCAACAACCTGTAAAGTTTTATTTTCACTGAAAAGCGGCTGATAAATCAAACGCCGTCAATCGGCTGCATTCCGACAAATTTCCCAAAATCATCGAACAGCGAATTTACAAAACCCTCGACTAAAAATAAATTAGCAAAGGGTTCGGTAAATGTCTAAATAAAAAATGGTAGTCAGTAACAGATTTGAACTGTTGACCCCTACCGTGTCAAGGTAGTGCTCTACCACTGAGCTAACTGACTGTTCGACTTCGTGGAAGCGAATTGAAAGGATAGCGAATTGAGCGAATTGATGTCAAGTTACGGGTCAAACCGCCGTCGCCGAACGCTTTGAGAAACAATGTTCAGCAATTCGGCAGGCGGCTCAGGTAATTGTTGTCGGCATTTTTCAGATAAATGTAATCGTTTTCGATTTTGCTGATTTGCAGCGGTTTGTAGGCGTATTCGTAGCCGAGAATAATGCCGACGAACGCCGCTAAAAAAATCATCACGGATAATCCGACGTAGCCGAACGAACTGAAAAAGAAAATCGCCATCATCGCTCCGACACCGCCGCTGAACAGTGCTTTGCCGGTTGATTTACGGGCTTCGAGATGTTTGCTGCACAACGGAATACTAACCTGGACGCGCTGGCTCAGAACTACTGACAAAATACAGTAAATCAGAGGGCTGATCAGGGCGATGTAAACGAGCGGATTGTGCCACCGGAATTTCTGGCGAATAAACGCGCCGCCCGCGTAACCGCCGATTTGCTCGCCGCATTTGACGCAGGCATCGGGCATCGTCCCGACGTAGCGGTGCAGAACGAGTTCGCCGCCGCGCCGCCAGACGGTGTTCGGGTGATGCGCCATCGCGTAACCCGGCGGCGGATAAAACGGCGCGTTCATTGCCGGCTGATTCAGATGCTGATTCGATTGTTGATTAATCTGCGGTCGATTATCCTGCTGCCACTGCTGAAATCCCGTCTGATTCTGCAATTGATACTCCGACGAATGACCGCTTTCCGAAAACGGCGGCGGCTGATTAAACGGCGGCGGCGCGAACGGCTGATCGCTCGGCTGGGCGGTGATGCGCGGCTGAACCGAAGTCGGAAAGCTGATGTTGATGTTGACGGAATTGGTGTCGGCGGAGTAGTTGGAATGCTGCAAACTGTTTTTACAGCGTTTGCAAAACGGCTCGGCGGCGAAATTGACTAAATTGCAGTGCGGACAGTGAATTGAAGCGTTTGGTTGGTTCATTTTAGAATTGATAAAGCCGAAAGTTTTTTGAGGTAAAATTAAATACCCGTTTCAAAAATTATATTCTACGGCTATTTTCAGTGTCAATAGATTTTATCGGTTGTTCGTTATTTCGGTAAAGTGACTGCCGAACCTTTACCACGGACACCCGTTGTAAAGTGAGTTGACAGAAAAAAGGGATGCCGAAAAATAAAAACATTTCAGCATCCCTAAAAAACTTTTTTGTTCCGGTCAATTTTCTTTTCGGTTTAGGTATTTTCCTTCTGTTTGTCACCCAAAACCAAACTTGCCGTAATTTCAAAATCAACCTTGCCGTTTTCCAGTTCCTTCATCGCAATGCGCGTCGCTTTTGATTTGCGCGGGTCCATATCAACCCGCGGATTAGCTCCGCGCTGCAATTGTTTGCTGCGCTGCGCCGCTAAAATTATCATTCGATATTTCGAGTCAATTTCAGGATTGACACGCGGTTTCGATTCGGATTCTTCGACTAATTGTTCGGTTTCTTCAACCATAATTTAAATTTGTTCTCCGTTAACTTGATTTTTCGATTTTTTCGCTTCATCGAAACTACTTACAATACTTTGAATCGCGCTCGTTTGTCTATCACAGCGCAACCTTTCGGCTGTAATAATCGTCTGCAAATCGCGTGTTGCCTGCTCGACTTCATCGTTAATAACGACGTATTTGAATTGATCGAAACGGCTGACTTCACCGAAAGAATTACGCAAACGCAACGTTAGGTGATCAATTTTCTCCGTCGCCCGCGCCGTCAATCGCGCTTCTAAAACTTGGTATGAAGGCGGCAGAATAAAAATGCTGACGGCTTCGGGAACTTTGGCTAAAACGCTTTCCGCGCCCTGCACGTCAATCTCCAAAATCACGTCGTGTCCGGCTTCGATTTGCGCTTTGACCTGTTCAATCGAAGTTCCGTAAAAGTTTTCGTGAACGGCGGCATATTCCAGCAGCGCACCGTTTTCAATCAGACCTTCAAACTCGGCGCGGCTGACGAAAAAATAATCCACGCCGGACGTTTCGCCGACGCGCGTCTCCCGCGTCGTAAACGAAATCGAATAACCGATATTCGGCAAAATTTGCAGAATTCGCTTGATTAAAGTTCCCTTGCCGCCACCCGACGGCGAACTGATGATGATTAAATTGCCCTTCATAAAATGGACGACGGATAATAAATAAATGCGAATCAGTAGTTGGAATTTCGCTAATCGCTTAAACTCTCTCTCTCTGCGTCCTGTTTGCCTCTGCGTGAAATGATTTCTCACGCAGAGGCAAACAGGACGCAGAGAAAACCCAGGTTATTTCAACATTTATTTCAACTAC
>JAYVKL010000121.1:0-5245 GCA_043768465.1 Pyrinomonadaceae bacterium | reverse complement strand
GATGCGCGAAATTTTCAATGCTCAAAAGCAAGTTGATAATTTCGGCGATTTTGTTTTTTCCAAAACAGGGAACTCAATCACCGATTATCAAGAGATTTTCAAAAAGGCGTGTGAATCGGTCGGGGTGAAATACGGTCGCAACGTGCGCGGCGGCTTGGTTACTCACGACGCGAGACATACGGCAGTAACGAAAATGCTTCAAGCCGGAATTGATCTTTCGACAGTCGGCTCAATTACCGGACATTCCGACAATCATCTCGTCTTACATTACGCTCACGCGACGCGAGAAGCACGGGCAAAAGCAATCCAAGTTCTGGACGATTTCAGCGAAATCCAAATGAAAAAGGCGAGTTGAGTTTCTCGCCTTAGTCTCCGTTTGGACAATTTATATTTCTGCTTTCGTCTAACTTCCTTGCTTGCAGAAAATAAATTTGATGTTGAGTGCCGACTACAAGACTTGAACTTGTGACCTCCCGCGTGTGAAGCGCAAAGTCTAACATTGCAGATACTTTCAATTTTCATCACAATCATTCATTTAACCTTTTATTTACAGTGTTTATAGTTGACTATGCTTTCAAACTATTTCAAAATGTAGCATAACAATTCATCGTTTTTGGTGTGAATTTTGGTGTGATTTGGTGTGAATTTTGGTGTGAATTTATGGAAGTCAAAAGTAAGGTTTTTAGGCGCAAAACAGGAAAAAGTAAAGGGCGTTGGATTATCAGAATTGAATATTTTGATGAGATTTTAGGCAAGCAGCGTTTTATGGAACGACACGCCGAAAAGCGGAGCGATGCTATTGACGAGCGTGATAGGTTAGCCGCTGAAATTGTTAAATCTCACGGGCAAATTCAGACCGGCGAAAGAATGACGTTTGAAAATCTCGCCGATATTAGCGAAAAGAATTTTTATAAGCCCGCCGTTATTGTCGAAGGTCGTAAGGTTGACGGCGTTCGTTCGCACAAAACGGCGGAAGGACAAATTAAAACTCTTAAAAAGTTTTTCGGCAAGCGTTTGATTCGACAGATTACAACGGAAAGTTTAACCGACTATAAACTTTGGCGAATAGAAAACGGATCGGAAAACAAAACGTATAAAAATACGGAAAAGCGACCGATTAAACTGGCAACCGTCAATCGGGAACTTTCGACGATGCGGCGAATGATGCGGTTTGCTTATGGTAAAGGATGGATTCTGAAAGATATTTTCTTTAATGCCAAAGTTATCGAGATGTCGGCGGAAATTGAACGAACGCGGCTTTTAAGTTTTGATGAAGAAATGCGGTTGCTTGCCGCGTGTCAGGGCGAGCGTGAAGTCGAATACACGCGGATAAGGCACGGCAAGGAAGAAAAGATAAAAGCTGTTCACGACGTAGATAATCCGCATTTGAAAGCGATTATCATACTTGCCATAGACAGCGGTTTGAGGCGCGGCGAAATTATCAAACTTCGCTGGAAAGATTTTGATCTTGAAAATGGCATAGTCCGCATCGTCGGAACGCACACGAAAACCGAACGCGAAAGAATCGCGCCACTTTCGCAGAGAGCCAAAGACGAACTTGAAAATATACGAAGGTTCACACCGGGCGAAAAACCTTTTCCGTTCGCCGATTTCAAACGCTCGTTTGCGACAGCCAAAAGATTAGCCGGAATTGAAGACTTACATTTTCACGATTTGCGCCGAACGGCGATTACTCGTTGGATACAACAGGGAACGTCTTTAGCCTTTGCCGGAAAGTTCGCCGGGCATAGTCAGCTTCAAACGACAATGAAGCATTATACGGCAACCGATAACAATATGATTACGGAATTGAATGAGAGAATGAATACTTTCAATTCTCAAATAAGAGAAGTAAAAGATATTGAAAGCGATCTGATAAATTAGGTTTATGAAATTTGAAGAAAAGGAACTGATACTGCATAACTACCAATATAAATATTTAGATTATATTGATGAATCTGTTCCCGAAGTATATGAAGCATTAAAATCATTTTTACCAAAATACAAAGAAGTTTTCGGTGCGTTTGATTATGACAAAAAGAAGAAAGTTTTTGATTGTATTGTGGCTGACAGGACTCAAAATGATGGTTACATTTTATTCAACCTTAATGAAAACTACCGTGATTATGACGCAAACGCGCCGAAGCCTAACGAAATTTCAACATTAAAAAACTTTTTAGAATTTCGACAGGGTTATTTTGAATTTATTGAACGGTTCGGATTGGAAACAGAATGGCTTAAACGAAGTTTATTCAATTTTCTTCATTTCTTAATGAACGCGCAATATAAACACAAACTTTCTATGGCAATAGGTCACGCTATGCGTCCATATCGCGGCGAACCTATTTTGTTTGAATTTGATGGTTGGAGAGTTGACGAGGAATCTAAAGACTTTGAAAAGAATGCTATTGCTACATTTAACAATCATTTGCGTAGTTATATAGAGGAAACCACAAAAAAAGCCAGCATACAAGATTATAAAAAATTTCGCAGACCAAGAAATTATGAACGGCTCAGGTGGCTTGTGCGCTGGACAGTTCAATGGAAGAAAATACGAGAAATTGCTGAGGAATTTCACGTTGAAGAACGCACTATTTGGAAAGCCTTTGAAACATTTAAAAAATATGATCTACCTGTCAGAGTAAAAAATAAAACTGAAAGTATTTAAGCCTCAAAAAATGCCCTAAATTTACTCATTTTTGTTCTCATTCCTATCTGCAATAATCTGAAACTGTAATAAGGCAATAGAAAGCCGTCTTCGTTCATAAGTTTGGCGACCTAGACGAAAACGGCACAACGAAAGCCTTTATACAACGCGCCTTGCGGCGTGTCAGGACATTTCTATCTACAGAGGATAATTCAGTAATGAATGAAAAACAAATTTACACAGACAAAGAGGCAAGTAATTACTTGCGAGTTTCACAAGTTACGCTGTGGCGCGAGCGAAAGAAAGGCAAAATCAGTTTTCGGCGCGTGGCGAGCAAAATCGTTTATTTGCAGGAAGACTTGGAAAATTATTTAAACCAAAATAAACGAGAGGCGTTCGGCATTTAAAATCAGGTTTTTTGAGTTTGGTAAATGATAGATACTTTTCAAATCTCAAAAACCTTCGTGCGCCCGCCGGGTGAAAGCGAGCTTTACGAAAACGGCTGGATACCGTTGCGAGATAAGCGAACGGGCGAACCGACGGCGTTATGTCTTAATTCTGCCAAAGGTGAACCGCGATTGACGCTTTCCCGAACGCGAAACGATTATTGGATTATTCGCGCCGAAGTTTCTACTGGCAGTTGGCTTCACGGCTCAAATTTGCATTTGCCCGACGAAGACGAATTGCATCACGGTTTGGATTTATTGAGCGAATTTGTCGAAAGCAAAAGCGGCGTTTCCTTTGACGCGCACACGGAACGAGTAACCAGAGTTGATTTCACACGAGATTTTCAAGTCGGCGAAAGTGCCGTAATTCCTATCATCGGCAGATTCGGGAAACTTCAAGTGCCAAGATACAAGCGCGTCTGTTTTGATGATACGTCGGTTTATTTCAAAAACGCCGGAAAGCAGCGGACAAAGGAATTTTTGATTTACAGCAAATATCACGAGCGTTTAACCAACGGCAAAAGTTTACCAGAACAGGAAAAGGCAAAGGGTTTAATCAGATTAGAAAATTCATTCAGAAAAAGCGGCGTGGCAAGGCTGGCTGAATCGCTCAAACTCAAAAGCCATCACGCCAACTATATTTTGACGAAAGAAACGTCTGAAAAGGTTATTCAAAGGGCAATGGAGCTGCTTCATTTCGGTAGTTTATCAACCGCCGACGGCGCAAATGTCGAACGATTATTTGAAGCGCGTGATTCAGCCTCTGCTTTTAATCTGGTCGGTTATCTCTATATGAAGGATAAATACGGCGATGACTTGGCGAAACAGCCGTTCATCGAAATTTCATCGAAAACGCTCAAACGCTATTCGGATAATTGCCGCAAAACGGGCGTTTTGTCCTTAGAGTAATACTAAGAGACAAACGGACAAGTTTGTCCACTTCGCAATGAATGTTCAAGCGAACGATGACAAGTTTTGACAGGTTTTGACAGTATGCCGAAGACAACTAACAAAGAGAAAGCATTAGCCGCGCTGCTGGAGTCCGCGTCAATCGCAGACGCGGCGAAAAGGTGCGAGTTATCACAGGAAACGCTGTATCGGTATTTGAAAGACAAAGAGTTTGTTGCCGATTACCGCAACGCCCGGCGGCAAGTTGTCGAAAACTCGATTACTCAATTACAGCGAGCCAGCAGCGAAGCGGTTGAAACTCTGCGCCGAAACTTGTCTTGCACGAATCCGCAAGCTGAAATCCGAGCGGCGCAAATCATTCTCGACAATGCTTTGAAAGGTGTGGAATTGGTAGATATTTTAGAACGGCTGGAGCAAATCGAAAATGCAGTTGAAGCAGAGAATCAAAAAACTTGAACGGCGAACCGGCGCGACCGAAAACTTTTGCCGATGCGGAACGCCTTACTTTGTAACATTCGTTATCGGCGGCGAAAACGTCGTTAATAATGTTTGCCCGGAATGCGGGCGCGACGTAAAGATGCAAACGCCCGCCGAGTTTGCGATCAATGCTCACAAATACGAATACAAGGTTATTGAACCGAAAGCCAGCTTTAACCGCGCACAATTTGAAGAATGGCAAAACAAGCACGTCGTCAGCAAACATATTAGCTATGAACAGTTTTTGGCGGAACAGAACGCAGAATGAATATCAAAAGCCGGTTAAGGAAACTTGAATCAAACAGCTTAGTAAAAACGCCGTGTTTTTGCAGTAAAACGCTTGTTGATTTGTGGTATGGCAAACCGGGCGCGGATGCTTTAACTTATTGCGCGAATTGCAAAGGACAATTTGAATTTTGGGCGAATCTCTCGGCTGAAGCACTCAAGGCGGAAAATCTGACAGATTTAGTTGATAAAACCTGAAATGGACATTTCAAGCCGATTAAAGAAAGTCGAAAGGCGAGTGAAGATAAATCATTCGCGGTTTTGCGATTGTGAAGATTTTCCCGGAATGCTAAAGCCGCGTGTTGAAATAGTCATAGAAGACAACGGCATCCAAACGATTAAAAAGCCGATTCCTGATTTTTGCGAGCGATGCAGAAAACCAATAGAGAAGCGGCAAATAGTTATTCAACTTATTGAAAGCCGTGAGCAGATTGAAGTAAACAAGTGTAAAAATTAACGCTAAAAGCCAATCAAAGTTTAT
>JAYVKL010000120.1:0-5324 GCA_043768465.1 Pyrinomonadaceae bacterium | reverse complement strand
GAATCGTCGGTGCGGTTGCGGTAAATGCGATTAAGCGCGAGCGGCAATTCGTAGTTTTCAGGATTGATTTTAACGCCGCCCAAAAGAATTTCTTCGGCGATTTCGGATTCGGAATGGCGGATGAATTCCGCCGCGTTCAGGCGAATCTGCGCGTTTTGCGGGTGCGCTTCGATTTGTTTCAGCCATTCGGCTTTCAACATTTTATAGGCGGGTTGATCGGCGGATTTTGTCCAGTCGAATCTGCCGAGAACGTCATAATCGCTCAAATCGGGACGACTCTGCACGAACCACCTGCGATGTCGGGCGCGTCCGGCTTCCTTGGCGGGCGACGGTTTGACGCGGAAATCGTCGTAGTAGCGCACGAGCTGCCGACGAATTTCGTAATCGTTCGGCTGAAGGCTGACTTGCAGTTCCAACTGCGCGACCTGGCGGGCAGTCAAAAGTGTTTCAGGTTTTTTGTCATTTATATCCAAAACCAGCTCGGCAAAACTTTTCGCGCGTGACGGCGGATTTTTTTTGATTTGACGGCGGTTTCGGCGCACGACCTCGGCGGCGGCTCGGTATTTTATTTCGCCGTTGAAACTTTCGACCATTTTGGTTATCAACTCGCGCAATTGCGGATATTCCGCCGCCGAAATGACATCCTGCGAGATGACGAGTTCGCGCACGGCTTCGACCGCGCCGCCGTTCAACTTAAATTCGCTGCGAAAATTTCCGAGTGCGGTTTTGAAGTCGGTCGCTTCTGGAAGTTTTTCGACCGTGATGCCTTCCGGCAGGTGAAGTTTGAAATTTTCCCGAATCCGCGTCGCGCCCATCGTCAGGTTCGTCCGGCGTTTTTCGGCTTTCGTGAAGGCTTCAAGTTCCAGCATATTGACGATGTTGACCGCCGTCGGAAGCCGCAGCGAACCGCTTGCGCCGAACGAGGTGAAATTATTTTGTTCGACTTCCATTTCGATTTCAAAAGGCTCGCCGACTTTGAACGGATTGGCGATTTTCAGTATTTTGCCCGTGCCGTCAACGCCGTAATAGCCGAGCAGCAGTTTCACGAAATTTTCCGAGCTTTTCTGGAGATACGAATTGGCGAACATCGGGCGAAACAGTATCTCCGCGCGTCCCTGATAAGTATTTTTAGAAACCGCCTTCAAACTCCCGTCGGCGGCGAAATCAATCTCGATGTCGCTCAAAAGCTGATTCTCTTCGGGTTTGCCGTCGGGAATTTTGATCACGCCGTTCTTCGCGCCTGCCAGAAAACCTTTTTTGCCGACGAGCTGCTGCGGAATCAAACCGAGCCGCGTGTTCGGAGCGGTCGCGTCGGCGAATAAATCGAGACTCGGAATATACAAAATCGCGTGGTTGAAAAATCCCGGCACGGCGACATCGGGAAACCATCCGGTTAAATCGGCGCGGATAATGACCGGATAACTTTCGATATTTTTCGCCTTCAAAAGCGCATTGAGCAGGGTCGTGTAATCCTTGCAGTCGCCGTAGCGATGCGCCAGAATCTGCGCCGCGTCGTGCGGAATCCAGCCGTCGCGTTCCAACACAATCGAAAGATAACGGACGTTTTTATTCGTCCATTCGTAAATGGCGTAGGCTTGCGCCTGCGGTTCTTTGATCTCTTTAGTAAGGTCGTCCGCCAACGCCTGAATCGCCGGCGTAACGGCGGATTTTTTCACCGCTTCCGCCCAATACGCCGCGCCGAGTTCCTCGTAATTTCTGAAACTCGTGACGGCGAGTTTCGGACTCGTCTCGTAAAAATCGAACATCGCCGCCTCGATTTCGGCGGCGGGCAGATTTTCTTTCGTCCACCGCCACCGCGCCCTGCCGTTTTCGTCCGCCAATCTCCCGCCCGTCAGGTCAACCGCCTGCGTGTAAAGCGGAAAATTCGTCGGCGCGTCCAAGTTGATTTCGATTGATTTCCATTGATAAACCGCCGGAAAAACTTCGATTTGGTCGAATTGACCGGCGAAATACGGCTTCGTCATCAGCCGGCGAATTTTGAGAAAAGTCGCGTCGCCGATTTTCATATCGGGAAACTTGATTTCAATCATTTTCAGATGCGAAAATTCCGGCGCGGCTTCGGCTTGCGCCGTCGGTTTAATCTGAATCACCGATGCGGGAACGGGAATTTTCCGCCCGTCGGCTTTCAAAACCTGCGCGTCCAGAACTTCGACTTTTTCCAGGTCGCCGTTGAAAACGCGCCCGAATTCGGCGAATCGCTTGACCGCGATTTCCGAAGTCAGACGCTGTGTTATTTCCAAAGTCTGCGCCGCCGTGCCGTCGGCGTTGACAGCGGTCGTCGTCGCGTAACGCTCGACCGTTACGCCGAGCGTCGCCAGTTTCGGCACGGGCGACGGCGGGGCATCAATCCTTTGAATGATAATCGGAGTTTTCGGAGCGAGGCGGCGCGGCGGGTGATTTTGCCCGTAGAGGGAAACGGTCAACCCGATAATAATCAACACCGTGAAATTCAGGTTTTTCATATACTTGCTTTGGATAATTTCCGAAAATGGCTTGAGCGCGCGTGTAAATTCCAATAAATTTTGAGAAAAGGTCTTTAATCAGATTATTTCATTTGCCGTTTAATTTCAAGAAATTAAACGGCTGATTATTCGTCATTGAAAGTCCCGAACGTCACGAACCGCGCGGCTTTCAACGCCGAGCCGAGCGCGCCGGACGCGCCGCCGGTTGATCTGTTTGCCAAACTCCGAAATTTAGATTTTAGTTTGTCGCGCCGAGCGAAGCACCTCGAAAAGACCCGCTCAAGCGTGGATTCTGAACTAGGAACCGCATTTTTGGACGTCGGAAACTACTTCTTCAAAAATCTTTTTGTCCGGTTCGGCGAGTGCGTCCGTTTGGTCGAGTTCGCCCAAAATCTCCAGCGCGTTCAGAAACTGCGCTTTTGCCGGAGCGTATTCTTTTTGCCGTAATTTGATTTTGCCGAGTTGCTGGTAAACCTTTGCCAAATCCAATTTCGGCGCGGAATTCTCCGCATCGTTATCAACTATTTCTTCGAGCAATCGCAACGCTTTCAACTGATTTTCGAGAGCGAGCGGCAATTGATTATTTTCCATCTGCACTTTGCCGATTGCCGTGTAATCGAGTGCCATATCGCGCTGATATTCGCTTTTATCGGCGGCGTTGGCGGCTCTTTCGCTGACGATTGCCAGCGATTTTTCGTAATTTGCCTGCGCTTCGGCGTATTTCTTTTCGAGCGTCGCAACTTCGCCCAAGTGATAAAAACCGATGGCGCGGGAATGCTGCGTCGTCTCGTTTTTCGGGTCAGTCAGGAAATCGGCTTCCGCCATTGCGGAGATTTTCCCGCAGCTTTGCGCCGCTTTTTCCGCGTCTTTTACGCCGAGATAAATCTGGCATTGGCGAAAATAAGCGACCCACATTCCGCGCCGCTGTTTGATGTCGGAAGGGAATTTGGCGACCAGCGGTTCGTAAATCGTCAGTGCCTTTTCGGTTTCAATCAACGCCGCGTCCAAATCGCCCGCTGTGTTGTGAACGTCGCTGAGACGAGCGTAACATCTGGCTAAATCCCCTTTAATTACCGGATCGCCGGGATTTTCCGCCGTTAATTTTTCCAGGATTTCGAGCGCGGCGTGGTAATGTTTCAGAGCCTTTGCAGCGTCTTTGTCCCACGCCGGAACGTCGCCGTATTGCATTTGCAGTCGGGCGAGCCGCTGGCGAAAATCGGCGTTTTGCGGATTTTCGGCGACGAGTTTTTCGCGCATCGTTAAAGATTGTTGATAGAGTTCGACGGCTTTTTTCGTGTCGCTCGACCACCATAAAAGATAGCCGATCTGCTCGTCGTCATTGGCGAGTTCGCTTTGCTTTTCGGGGTTTCCGACATCAGCCGACAAAACCGATTCGCGCAGATTCTGCGCTTTGCGGTAACTTTCCAGCGCGGCTTTCGTGTCGCCCAGACTCGGTTGATTTAACCTACCCTGAATATCGCCGACTTTTTCATAAGCGGCGGCGAGTTCGCGCTGCAAATCGCGGTCGTCGCTCGATTCGCGTTCGAGATTGTCGAGATATTCCAAAGCTCTGGTCACTAAAATCTCCCGCGCTTCCATCGCGCCCGCCAAATTTTCGATTTTCGGCGCGATTTCAAAAATAAAAGAACCGGCGATTTTCCGCACGTCGCCGAAGCGTTTTTCGGCTTTCGCCCGCTGCGTTTCGGCGCGATTCGCCTGCCAAACCGTCGTAATAATTCCGCCGATTAAAGTCAGCAAAATTAAGAATCCGGCAGCGACTCCGAAGCGGTGGCGTTTGACGAATTTTTCGGCGCGATACGAAGCGGTATTCGGACGCGCTTTGACCGTCAAACCGTTCAAATGCCGTTCGATGTCCTCGCTGAATTCGCCGACCGATTGGTAGCGGCGCGACGGCTCTTTTCGCAAAGCCATCAAAACGATGTTGTCCAAATCGCCGCGTAAGAGTCGAGAGTCGAAGGTCGAGAGTCGAGAAAAAACGGGAGTCGTCGGATGTTTTTCAACTGTATCTTTTTGTAACTCGAAATTTGTAACTTGTGATTCAAGCCGACTCTCGACTCTCGACCCTCGACTCTCGACTTCTGAAGGACGAATCGGCTCGCTCGTCGAAACGACGCGCAGCATTTCCTCGAAACTGTTGGTTTTGAAATCGAACGGGCGTGTGCCGGTCAGCAGTTCGTATAAAACGATGCCCAAACTGTAAATGTCCGAAGCCGTCGTAACGGTTTCGCCGCGCATCTGCTCCGGCGAAGCGTAAGCCGGTGTCATCGCTCGAAACGCCGTCGCCGTGTTTACCGCGTCCGTCTCGAAATCGAGAACTTTTGCTAAACCGAAGTCTAATAATTTGGGTTCGCCGCTCTCCGTCACCAAGATATTTGAAGGTTTGATGTCACGGTGAACGATCAGATTCTGGTGCGCGAAGGCGACTGCCGCGCCGACTTTGAGAAATAATCGCAGCCGTTCGGCAATCGAAAGGTGTTTCGCGGCGGCGTATTCCGTCAACGGTTTGCCTGCGATATATTCCATCACCAAAAACGGTTCGCCCGCCGCCGATACGCCGCCGTCGAGCAGGCGAGCGATGTTCGGATGGTTCAAAGCGGCGAGAATCTGCCGTTCGCGGCGAAAACGGTTTTCCGATTCCCGATCAGCGACAGTTTGCCGGATAATTTTCAGCGCGACCTTTTGTTCGTATTCGCCATCGCTTCTTTCGGCTAAAAATACTGCGCCCATTCCGCCGCGCCCGATTTCTCTGATAAGTCGGTAAACGCCGAATCGCTTACCGGAAACTCCGGTTTCGGTATCGTTCAAAATCGAAGCGGCGTA
>JAYVKL010000119.1:0-4418 GCA_043768465.1 Pyrinomonadaceae bacterium | reverse complement strand
CCCTTGTGGTCGCCCGTTCTTGTGGTTTATGTCGGGTCAAGACGGGCGACCACAAGGGATCGCCCCTACCAAAGCGAATTTAAATATCGTCCGCCGCCTCGCCCGCGCCGCGTGTCGGGTTCATCTGTTCCGCGCTGACTTCCTCCCAGATTTTGACATCACGCGATTCTTTCAAAAGCAGTGAACCGACGACGAAGGTAATCGAAGCGACGATCATCGGATAATAAAGTCCGGCGTAGATATTTCCCGTCGAAGCGATCACCGTCAGACCGATGAGCGGCAGCAATCCGCCGAAAATACCGTTGCCGATGTGATACGGCAGGGAAAGCGCGGTGTAGCGAATCTTGGCGGGAAACGCCTCGACTAAATAGGCGGCAATCGGACCGTAAACCATCGTCACCCAAATAACCTGAATAAAAATCAGCAGAATCAACTGCCAAACCGTGCTGTTCGAGATTAAATCGCCGAAATTCGTGTAGGGCAAAACCTTCGGCGCGTCAACTAACGCACCGCTCGCGTCCAGTGACTTCGGCGTTAGTTTGATTGCGCCCGTAACTTTGTTGGCTTCCGAAGTCGCCGTCACGACGTTTGAACCGGCAACCGATTCCATCGCTTTATAAATCGGAATGTAAGTCAGCACGGCGAATAAAAGCCCCGCCATAATAATCCATTTGCGCCCGATTTTATCCGACAACGCGCCGAAAACGACGAACAAAGGCATTCCCATCAAGAGCGCGATGGCGACGATGTAGCTTGCCGAAGTCGTGTTGATGTTCAAAATTGACTGCATAAAGAAGAGCGCGTAAAACTGTCCGGTATACCAGACCACGCCCTGACCGGCGGTTGCGCCGAACAGTGAAATCAAGACGATTTTCAAATTTGACCATTTCGTGAACGCTTCGACGAGCGGATTTGCTGAAGTCATTCCCGCGCTTTTGACGTGCTGGAAAATCGGCGATTCCTTCATTCGGAGACGAATATAAAGTGAAATTGCGACGAGAAAAATCGAAATCAAAAACGGAATGCGCCAACCGGCAATACCTGTTTCGGCTTTGCCCGCAAATTGATCGGCACTCATCGTATTCTGCACGGCGAGAATCACCGCCAGCGACAAAAACAAACCTAAAGTCGCGGTAATTTGGATAAACGAAGTGTAATAACCGCGTTTGTTATCAGGAACGTGTTCGGCGACGTAAACCGCCGCGCCGCCGTATTCGCCGCCGAGAGCCAAGCCTTGCAGAACTCGAATCAGCAGCAAAATAATCGGCGCGGCAATCCCGATTTGCGCGTAAGTCGGAAGGAAACCGATCACCGCCGTCGCGCCGCCCATAATCAGAAGCGTCACGAGAAAAGCGTATTTACGCCCGACAATATCGCCGATGCGCCCGAAAAATAATGCCCCGAACGGGCGCACGACAAACCCGACGGCAAACGTCGCCAAATAAGCGATGAGCGCGAAAGTATCGTTGCCCGGCGGATAAAAAAGCGGTGAAATAACTGCCGCGAGCGAGCCGAAAATATAAAAGTCATACCACTCGATCATCGTCCCGACGCTCGACGCGCCGATGACCTGCCAGATTTTACTGGTGCTGATACTGTCGGCGTAAAGTCCGCCCAAATCTCGTGCTTCTGTTGCCATTTTTTATTTTCTCCTCAAAGATTTTTGTAGATTTTTTAAAACTTCGATCAGAAAGGCGGTGTTTGATAATTCACCGCCTTTCTGTATTCGAGCCAGCCTAGAAGTTAAAAATAGTGGCGAACTCGGAACGATTGTTGTGCGTTTCGCGGCTCGGAATTCCTCTGAACAGCGGTAACGCGCCGCCGTTGTTGGCGGCGCGGGTGCGAAAGTAAGACTGCTCGAACGCGAAGGTGACGAACGAGTTTAATTTATACTGCAAGCTGGCGTAGGCGACATCGCTTTTGCCGCGATTAGCTCCGAATTGATTCGCCGGTGCGCCGACCGGATTAAGCGTCGCGCCGAGCAACTGGCGCACGTCGCGGGCGGAGGCTTCGTCGTATCCGTAATGAAGATACGCCGTAAAACCCGCTATTCTGCCTTTCGGATCGGCATCGAAAAGCCGTGACAGCGGCAGTCCGAGATTGATAAAGCCGCCCTGACCGCGCACCGGATTCTGGTCGGCGATCACCGGCTGACCGTTTCGCAGCCCGAACGCAACGGTCGAAGAACCGTCAATCGAAGTCGCCGTCGTGACACCCGTCAAACCCGAAAGATCGTTATAAGTCGAGAATAATTGCCCGCCGAAATACGCCCGCAAATCAGCCCCGCGATAGTATTTCCCGATCAGAGTGAAATAGCGCGTCGGCAATTGAAACTCCGCCGTGTAGCCGTATCGTTCCGATTCGACTTCCGCGCCGCGTGGGAAAGCCGCCAGAAATGCCGCCGGAATGTCCTGGCGGCGCAAAATCGCCTTGCGCCTTCCCTGCGTAAAGCTGGCGATCAGTTGCGCCGGAACCACGCCCGGAGCTTTGTCCATCTGGAATTGGAAAACGACGCGCCCCTGAACTTCGGGACGCTGCGAGTCAACGCCCTGCCGTTCGCCGAAGCCGAGCTGGTTGCCGGTATCGGTCGGCACGTTGCCGAAAAACGGCAGCACGAAAGCGATTTCCGGCTGGAATCGGAAATTGCGTTTTTTGCTTAAAAGAAAATTCAAGCCCGTCCGAACCTGCGGCGCACGCTGGTAGATATTGCCGTAGCCGAGATGAAAGCCGGTCGTTTCAATCGTGTTCGGCACGGTCGAAGAACCGAACGGAGTCCAATCCTGCCCGAACAAAACGTGTCCGCTCAATTTGTCGTTGAATGACCGGTCAATCCGCACCCAGGCGAGCCTGATCGAAGGCTGGCTCGAACGAATTGAGGAGATGTTGCGGTTGTTGGCGCGGGTGAAATCGCCTTCAAAATCGAGTTCGATTTTGCCGGTCAGCGTCAGTTTCGGCGATAAATCGAGCCACTCGAAATTTGCGCCGAGACGCAGCGCGCGAGCTTTGATGTGAAATTCCGGCGAAGCGTTCGGACCGGTGTCGCCCAAAAAGCCGGGCAGCGGAAAGTCGTTGCCGCCCGGACTCGAAGAATCATAGACGACGCTCGTTTTAAAAAACCCGTAAAGTTTGATTTTCGCGCCGCTGGCTAATTTAATATCGGGGATCAAACCGTCGCGTTTCGCGCCCTCGAGCTGCAAAACGCGAATCGGGGCGATGCCGGGAATCACTGCCGGAGCCGCCTGCGCGGTGGCGTTTGCCGCGCCGGTGTTTGATTTGCTCGTCGCCGCGTCGGTTTTCAGAGAAGCGTTGACAATCGGCGGTGCAGACGAATTAGTCGAACGCATCGCGTCGAGTTCCGCCGCCGAAATGATGCCTTTGCTCAACAGAAGCGACGCGAGCGCGTCGCGCTGTCCGTTCGCCGATTTGTCCGCCGCCAGAGCCTGCGCTTCGGCGAGCGTAATCAAACCTTTGCTCAAAAGGATTTTAATCAGCGGGTCTTTGATGTCTTCCGCCGCTTTTTTATCTTTATCGGTTTTGTCGTCGCCGCCGGTGTAAATATTGGTTGCCGCCGTCGGGAAATTTCGGGAAATTTCCTGCGCGGGAACGAAGATAGTTCCGGCGCACAACATTATAATTGCCGGAAAAAAGCATAAATAATTTCTCATTGTTCGAGTCCTCTCTGCAAAAAATTCGGGCAGATGCAATCTGCTCAAATTAAATTCGATTTTTGAAGTTTAGATTTTGGAAATGCGCTGGCTTGCAGAGTCAAATGTTATGCCGCGAGATTGGGAAGTATTTAGGAATGACGTTCGACAGCGGTAAATACTGACGAAGAAAATTTTCGTCAGGCGTGATCGGAGAATTATCGAGACTGAATTCTAAGTGAATGGGAAAATTTTACATCTCCGTGTGGGAAAATTTTCCCCGTCTTCGTTCAGAGTCCACGCCTTCAGCGTGTTTCCGCCGCGCTTCGCTGGCGGAGGAGACAAACTGAAGTTTGGACTCTGAACGAAGGCGAAATCTAAATATCAAATCCAATCACCAAAGAAATTGCGCCGTAAACCAAATCGCAAAGAGCGCGGACGCAACCGGATTGAACAGTTGCGCCCGCGCTTTTTGCGATTGGTAAATTTTTGTTTTACGCCATTGATTATTTTCTGCACGGGACAAAACGAAATAAGTCCTGTTTTGTCAGCATCTTAGAATTTCAAAGACATTCACCTTTAAATAGCGTTTGATTTCAAATAAAACTTCCTGAATAATCCCGCATCCGAGTCTGAATAAACTTCAATCAATCCCGCTGCTTCCGCTGCCGCTAATTCCGCTGCCGCTAATTCCGCTAACGCTTCTTTTTATATGCCTGCTCAATGGCGCATGGCTTCTTTTTCAAGCATTGGCGCCATCTTTTATCTCGGCAG
>JAYVKL010000118.1:0-13063 GCA_043768465.1 Pyrinomonadaceae bacterium | reverse complement strand
ATATGAAAAACTACCGGAAAGCACGGAGGCGGTGATTCATCTGACAATGATTAGAATGCTGGTCAGACGGCTCGCTCCTGACTTTTCAGACTAGCTCTTAGATTACAAATTGTGTTTTGCCAATCTAATTTCTTATGCTTAATTTCTAATCAAGACTCAGGTTTACAAGGAATGGAGTTTAACCGATTGCGCGAGTTTTATCGTGATGAAAGAACGCGGAATAAATACAGCTTTCACTTCCGACAAACATTTCGAGCAGGCGGGTTTTGTCAGACTTTTGGAACAATAAAATTATGCGTTGCTGCACTTTTTATTTATCGGTTGCGCCCTTTGCTTTCGTGATTGGTTCGCTTTGTCTGTAAAATTTGATTGAGGTTTAAGGATATGAATTGGCAAAATAAAATCGTCTCTGATAAAGATATTCTGCTTGGTAAACCAACAATTAAGGGAACGCGCCTTTCGGTCGAGCTTATAGTTGAACGACTTGCCGGCGGTTGGACGCAGGAACAAATTCTGGAGAATTATCCTCGGTTAACGAAAGAGGATACACAGGCGGTTTTCGCTTACGTCGCGGATTGTTTCAAAGACGGTTTGATGTATGAATTTTCGGCGGAAACCGTATGAGAAAGTTTTAGCTAAAATAAACGCGAGGATGAAAATTATGCAAAATAGTATTCAGGAAGTCTATCGGGAACAAATTTTACCGCTCGATGAAAAGGAACGGCTCAAACTCGCCGCGCTTATACCTAACGATATTTCAAACAAACCGGAAACCAACGGCGAAACAAAAAGCGGCGGAGGAATTAGAGAAATGTTCGGAACCTGGAACAGCGGCAATCCGCATTCGTCGGACAACGAACAGATTGATGCCGATTTAGCCCGCGCTTATGCCGACACGCATGACGATGAATAAAATGCTCGTTGACACTTCCGGCTTTTTCAGTCTTTACGACGAAGCCGACGCTTTTCACGAACAGGCAATTTCATTTTATGACGCGGCGGCAAAGCATTTGACGACAAACTATGTTCTAGCCGAATACACCGCGCTCGCCCACGTTCGCGGCGTTCCGCGTCGGGAAATTATCAGATTCAGCAATTTGATTTTAGACGATAAAACAGTCGAAATAATCTGGGTTGACGAAAACCTGCATCGCCAAGCCGTCGCGCTGATGCTGGAAAGAACAGACAAAAATTACCCGCTGTGCGATGCCGCGAGTTTCGTCGTGATGAGCGAACGCGGAATCGTCGAATCTTTGACCACAGACAAACATTTTCGTCAGGAAGGCTTTGTCAGACTTTTGGAGAAATAAAATTATGCGTCGCTACACCTTTTATTTATCGTTCGTGCCGTTGGTTTTGCTTCACTATCTTTGCCGCACAACTTATTTTATTCATTTTAGTAATCTACTAAATTTAGGAGTTACGCAGTTGAACGAGAAATCAACAATTTACGGGCGTTTTTAATAAGCGCGGATTGCAAGAAGTCTTTTATTTTCAACAAAGCCGTGTATAACGATGTTTCAACTGCGTAACTCCTATAAATTTTTAATTAAATTTATAAGTTAAGTAATGTTAAAATCACAAAATGAAAATAAAAGTTAAATATGAGTCTAAAGGCGTTTACGGTATTGAGCAATCACAACAATTTTATGTAGCTCAAGTAAAATCTGACAATGATGACTTACAATTAATATTTAATTTTCCCACACGCGCCTGTGACAAAAGCGGCTACTTAACTATTTCTAATGCGAGTTTGCATCTGACAAGAATAGAGACAGAAGAAATACTTGCAGCTTTAAATTCTTTCTTGAATCATCCTAATAATCGAGGTAACACTGAAACTTGGGTAGCGTTTCGAGATATGCCGTTGATCCAAGATAAAATCGTTTTAGGAGAATTAGAATTTGACTGGGATAAAGAAAAAGATTTTCCTAAAGTTAAAGTTACAAATTTATCGAAATTTCATATTTCTGAGGCAACCTGTTCAGTAACACACCTAGCAAGAGAAACAAATCGAAGAACGCTCAGGTATGAATATGAATCTAAAAAAATTGAAAGTAAAATTGTTTTGAATTTAGCTCCAAGCGAATCTATAAATTTCTATTTCAATAATTTGCCTGAAACGAGTAAGGTTGAAAATATCGAGGTGAAAAGAGGAAATGGTTATAAAATAGATAAACGAATATTAAACACCCAGCGAAAGTAATAGTCTTCAAAATTTCCAGTAAATTTGGACAACAAAAGTGAAATTTGTTAGCCTTGACGTTAATTTACTGCATCGAAAACGAAAATTTTTATTCAGCTTTTTATATTAAACGACTATGTTCAGCGATAATTTCAGACGCGGCGAAGGGAAAGGGAAGGGAAAGACCGGCTCGAAAGCTGCGTCGAAACTTGCCGATATTGGTTGGAAGGCGTTTCAAGCGGTTAATAAAACTTTGCCCGAAGGCGAATCAATCACGCCGAATTGGGCGGCGGAACCGCTTCTAAAATCTTACGAAAGAACCGCGCCGCCGT
Organism: Pyrinomonadaceae bacterium; assembly: GCA_043768465.1. GTDB lineage: Bacteria > Acidobacteriota > Blastocatellia > Pyrinomonadales > Pyrinomonadaceae. Next base: position 10,546 of record JAYVKL010000118.1, on the reverse strand, counting down.
TGGGTTTCCCACGCGAAACGGATTCGCTTTGCCCGACGTGCGTTAAAAATGTGCGGAACGGCGTGATTGATAAGTCAATTCCGCTGGAGATTTTGATGAACTCGCATCCGGGCGAAATCAAGGCGCAGATTGTCGAAGAAAACGGGCAGGTTTTGATGAAGAAAACCTGTCCGACGCACGGCGAATTTGTTGACGTGATGGCGACCGACGCGAAGTTTTTAGCGCGCATCGAATCGCTGTTTTACGGGCGCGATTTCAAAGCGGCGGAAGACAAGCACGTTCACCATCACGGAACTTCGGATATCAAATTCGGGCGCGGCGCGGTTTTGACCGTTGATTTGACGAACCGCTGCAATATGATGTGCAATCCGTGTTTTATGGACGCGAACCAGGTCGGATACGTTCACGAGCCGACGTTTGAAGACACGAAACAGATTTTAGACAACGCGATTTCATTCAAGCCGCGCCGCCAAATCATCATCTTATTTTCGGGCGGCGAGCCGACGATTGCGCCGCACTTTTTAGAATCGGTGGCGTATGCGAAGAAGATTGGATTTTACCGAATCTTAGCCGCGACAAACGGCATTCGATACGCCGAAGACATCGAGTTTTGCAAAGCCGCCAAAGAAGCCGGACAGCACGGCGTTTATCTGCAATTTGACGGCACGAGCGAAGAGAAAAACAAACATCGCGGCGTTGGCAATTTATTCGACGTGAAATTGAAAGCGATTGAAAATCTCGCGTCCGTCGGCATTAAAGTTACGCTGGTGACGACGATTGTCAACACCGTCAACAACGATGCCATCGGCGACATCGTGAAATTCGCCGCGCAGAATATAGATAAAGTCCAGACGATTGCGTTTCAGCCTGTTTCATTCACCGGACGCGACGAAGACGTTTCCGACAAAGACCGGATTCAGCAACGCTACACTTTGGCGGGAATGACGCACGATTTGAAAGATCAACTCGACGGAACTTTGCAGCCGTTGCGCGATTGGTTTCCGCTTTCGAGTTACTCAGCTTTTACGAGTGTGATGGATATGCTGCAAGGCGCGGACGCGCCGTGGGGCTGGTCGTCGTGCAACTGTCATCCGAACTGCGGGATTTTTACTTTGATTGTCGTTAATAAAAATACGGGCGCGATGACATCCTTGTTCGACTTTTTCAACTACGAGCAATTTACGAGAGACGTGGCGACGATTACCGACACGGCGCGCGGTAAAAAGCTGACGATGGCGCAGTTGGGAATGGCGATTATGCGAAACTACAACGCATCGAACGCCCCTGACGGTTTTCCGGTTTCGCAAATTTTGAATCTTTTCAAACCGTCGTCGGCTGATTCAAATTCGGATCGCAATGATCGAATGAAAGCGCAGCCGAAGAATGAAACCGAAGATATGTGGCGTGTGCTGTGCGTCGAAGGAATGTGGTTTCAGGATTTGTTCAACTACGATTTTCGCCGCACCGAGATGTGCGTTATTCCATACGGCACACAGGAAGGCGAAATTTCATTTTGCGCTTATAATACTGGAGTTGGCTGGCGGCAAATCGTCGAAGAAATGAATAAAACCGCGAGTTTAGCCGAATGGTATAAAGATAACGGTCGCCACGATGTTTATGCGAAAGGCAAAGCCGTTCCGAATATCGCTAAAACTCGCAGTTTAAGTTTGCCGGTGATTGCCAAAGTTTTGCAGGAAGATTTGGATCAACCGACAGTTACGCCGTATTTGATTGAAGAGGAAGAAAGCGAAACGGTCGGCGTTTAATTAACTCGAAAAAAATCGAAACCGCCGCCGCCCAAATCGGGCGCGGCGGTTTTTTGTGATAAAATCGAGCCGCGAAAGAGCGAGGAAAAGTTTTATGCAAACCGTGGTTTTAGACTTGCCAAAAAATTCGACACTCGGCGAATTTCAATTGATGAACGGACATTACATCACGTTCGATGAATACCTCGATCTTGAGATCGAAGGCGCACATCTCGAATGGATTGATGGAAAGGTTATCGGTTTTATGGCGAATAATTTGCAGCATCAGGAAATCGGAAGTTTCTTGGAAATGTTAATGCGGCTTTACGCCGAAGTAAATAATTTGGGGCGCATCGTGCGCGGCGGTTTTGCAATGAAGTTAGAGCCGCAGCGACGCGGGCGCGAGCCGGATTTAATTTTCGTGAGTAAGAAAAGAATCAATTTGCTGAAGCGCAAATACTTGGATGGCGCGGCGGACATTGCGGTTGAAATCGTTTCGCCCGAATCAATTGAGCGCGATAATGAAATAAAATTCGGCGAGTATGAAAAAGCGGGAATTAAGGAATACTGGCTGATTGACCCGCAGGAAAATCGCGCCGAATTTTATCGCTTGAACGCGGAAGGATTTTACCGACTCGTCGAGACATCCGACGGCATTTTTCGGTCAGACGTTTTGCCCGGATTTTTCCTGCGCGTCGAATGGCTGTGGCGGGAAAATCTGCCGACGATTGCCGCGTTGAAGGAATTGAATTTAATCTGAAAAACAAGGAGAAAATATAAAATTATGCCGGACGAAAGGGACATTGCACACGATAAAAAAGTATTGGACGAACACCAGGGCGAGAAACTCGAAATCATCGGCGAACACCCGGAACACGCGCCGCAGCCGGGACGAAAAACGCCGCAGGAACACGAAGACAAAGACGCGATTGACGAAAGCGGGAATCTGATTCACGACGACGGCAAAGATGAAAACGACGCGAAATAATTCGCCGTAAGCTAAAAGAAAAGATGCGCCGATTACACAAAATCGGCGCATCTTTTTTTTATCAGTCAGTTTGCTTGATCAGCGACAAGATTTTCTCCAAACCGCTTTGCACATCCGCGCCGAGGTGAATTCGCAAAGCGCGGCGTTCCCTATCGAGCAAAACTTGAAAATCGCCGCGCGCCTGCGCCGCCTTGACCACGCCGAACGTATATTTCTGTCCGGAAACCGGTAAATCTTCCGCGTCGTCCGACGTAATTTGCAGAAACACGCCGTTGTTCGCGCCGCCTTTGTAGGCTTGCCCGGTCGAATGCAGAAAGCGCGGACCGAAACCAAGACAAGTGGCGGGCAGATATTCCTCTAAAACCTTCGTCCGAATCGCCTGCAAAGCCGCGTCATTTTCCGCGTTTCTTTCGACGTATGCCAGCACCGCAAAATAATCGTCCGTTAGCAAATGTAAAAGATGCGATTCGAGATACGCGGCTAAACGGCTTGATTCGTCCGCCGCCTCGAAATTGCCCGCCGATTGTTCTTCTTTGACGGCGGCGGTTAGTTCGGCGGCGTAACTTTCACTGCTGAAAAGTTTGATGCCGTTCGCTTCGTAAAACGGAGTTTCGGCGGGCAATTCGCCGGTCGCTTCGTATTCTTCGGTGAGTTTTTTGGCTTCGATTTTCGCCGCTTCGACATCCGGCTGGTTGAACGGGTTGATGTTCATTATCGAACCGGCGACGGCGGTCGCAAACTCCCAGCGGAAAAACTCCTGTCCTAAATTCATTTTATCGGCGAGTTCAATTTTGATGACCGGTTTGCCGCTCTCTTCGATTGCCGCCACCTGCGCGTCAAGCGGCGTGTTCGGCGAATTTTTCAATTTCAAATAAACGAACACGCGGTCTTTGGCGTAATTTTCCGGGCTTAAAACTTTCTCGCGGTCAATCGGGATGATCGAAACATCGTTTTTGCCGGTTGATTCGGCGATCAGTTGTTCGAGCCACGCGCCGACATCGTGAAACTCGTCTGACGTGAAAATCGTCAGTTTATCGCGCCCGTTCGTTTGACAAACGCCGAGAATCGTTCCTAAAACCGCGCCCGGATTGTCCGCCGGATTTTCATTTTTACAAGCCGCCACCATTTCGGCGGCGCGTTTCAAAAGGTCTTCGACATCCACGCCCATCGCCGCGCCCGCCGCGCTGCCGAACGGTGAAAGAGCGGAAAATCTGCCGCCGATTTCCGGGTTGCCGAAAAAGATTTGGCGGAAATTTTCGGCTTCGGCGACTTCCTGCATTTTTGAGTTTGGGTCGGTGATAGCGACGAATTGTTTGCCCGCGTTTGCCGCGCCGACCGTTTCGGAAACGCGCTCGAAAAAGTATTGTTTGAAAGCGTTCGGCTCTAAAGTCGAACCGGATTTGCTGGCGACGATAAAGAGCGTTCGCGCCAAATCAATTTTACTTTCGAGAGTTTTTATCTGCGCCGGAACGGTCGAATCCAAAATGTGAAACCGCCGTTTGCCGAAGGTTTCCGCCAGCACTTCGGGACACAAACTCGATCCGCCCATTCCGAGCAAAACGATTGATTCGTATTGTTCGGCATCGGCGGCAAATGCTTTGTAATCGGCGATTTTACTGAGTTCCGCCGCAACCGAATCGAGCCAGCCGAGCCATTTCGCTTCGTCCGTGTTCGTCCAAACGCTCGCGTCCTTACTCCAGATGCGGGCGATTTTGTCGGTTTCTTTCCATTCGTCAAACGCGGTTTCGACGGCGGCTTCCAAATTTTCCGGCAGTGAATAAGTCAATTGATTCAGCATAAAAATAATTTAGCACAAAGATAAATTTAACCACAGACGAACTTGATTGGATGAGCCGCGAATTTGACCGATAACACTGATTATCTACCGGTTTTTTATTTGTGTCGTTCGTTTTCTTTACAATCTAAATAGTGTGGAAATTAAGTTTCTTAGTGTTTGCTTTCTGCGACCTCTGCGCCTCTCGCGTGAAATCATTTCTGGCGAAAAGGAAATTTCACGCGAGAGGTGCTGAGGACGCGAGAGAATTAAAAATACTTCAAAATTTAATTTACGGACTATTAGTAGAGCAATTTTTAAATTTTCAAGTGTTTTGCCAAGTTTTGAGTTCGTGCTTCAGCGTGTTTCCGCCAGCGAAGCGCGGCGGATAAGGCAAACTGAAGTTTGAACTCAGAACACCGGAAAACTTAAAAATTGCTCTACTAAACAGGTTAGCAAAAGTTTTGCAGTAATTTGATCAGCCTGTTTTACACCGCGCAAAATACTTTATGATTTTTCCTCGCCTGCTTAAATCTTTTCTTCAATCGCTTGCCAGGCGATTTTGCCCAGCGCGTTGACGAAGCGGTCGAAGTTGGCGAAGCGGCGGTCGCGGGTCAATCCTTTTTTGTAGCGGGCGTAAATTTGCTGGCAGATCACGGCGATTTTGAACGTGCCGAAAGCGTAGTAAAAAAGTATCTCGGAGAGATCGCGCCCGGATTTGCCGGCGTAGATTTCAATCAAATCACGATGGGAAAAATTCTTCATTAAAATCACCGGATTCGCCGGTAGCCCGAACATTTCGGGCGGCGCATTTTTCGGCATCCAATAACCGAGCGTCGTCCCGAAATCCATCAGCGGTTCGCCGACGGTCGTCATTTCCCAATCGAGAACCGCCGTAATTTCAGTCAGATTTTCGGGATCGAGCATCAGGTTGTCGAATTTGTAATCGTTGTGAACGAGCGTCGCGCCGCTCGGTTCGGGAACGTCGGCGTTCAGCCATTCGATAGACTTTTCGAGTTCGGGATGCGCGTCGGTTTGCGCGTCGAAATAGCGTTTCGTCCAGCCTTCGACTTGCCGCTGTGCGTAGCCTTCGGGTTTTCCCAAATCGCCGAGTCCGATTTTACGATAATCGAGCGAATGCAGTTCGACTAAATTCTCGATGAAAGATTCGCAAACTTTTCGCTGTAATTCTTTCGAGTTTTTCAAAACCTCCGGCGATGCGCCGCGAATAATCAAACCGTTGCGCCGCTCCATCAGATAAAATTCCGAGCCGATAACCGTTTCGTCCGCGCAGTAAATCAGCGGTTTCGGGGCGGGCTGATAGACGGCGGAAAGTTTCGATAAAACATCGAACTCGCGTTTCATATCGTGCGCCGATTTGACGGTGTTTCCGAACGGCGGACGGCGCAGAACGTATTCCGCCGCGCCGATTCTGACGCTGTAAGTCAAGTTTGAACTGCCCGCCGGAAACTGCGCGATCTCGACGCTATCCGTTTTAACGCCGAGATTTTCACGCAGAAAAACTTGCAGATTTTCTTGATTTAATTCTTCGCCGGGTCTGATCGAGGTCGCGTCATTCATATTTACCAGATAGTGTTTATTCCCGAAGCGTGAATTTGCCGGTCAGCCGTCACCAGCGGCAAACCGAGATACTGAGCGGTTGCCGCGATAATCCGGTCGGGCATATCGGGAACGGCGGCGCGGGAAATTCGGTCGAGCGCGTCGGCGATTTCCAAATCGAGCGAAACGATTTCGAGAGCCGTTACCGGATTCCGCAAAGTTTGCAGAGCCGTTCGATAGGCGGCTAAACTGATGCGATTTTTCTCCGTCAAATAACGCATCTCAATTATTGCAATGGTCGGAACGTAAATTGTGCCGGTTGCTTCGGCTTCGTCCATCGCCGCCGAAACCTTTTGAGAAAGTCTCGCGTCGTCGTTTAAAAACCAAAGGAGACTATGAGTATCGCAGACAATCAAACTCATTTTGTTTCTCCGTCGTCGGGGAATTCACGCGGGAAGTTTTTCCAGGTTTCGGCGCGAATTTCTTTTAAATCTTCGTCCAGTTTCGACAAATCTTCGTTAAGAATTCCGCGAACACTCTGAAACGGTTTTTTTCTCCGCGATTTTTGCTCCAGGAATTCGACGTAGCTGAGTGCTTCGCGCTGCATTGCCAGCGGCAGCACGACGATTTTAACCGCAATTTGCTCGGCGATGCTGTTTGCCATTTTTCACCTCGAATCTGTTAAGATATTTGCATTATAACAAACCTATGAACTTCGATTATTCAACGAAAACGCGCGAACTGCAAAACCGACTGCAAGCGTTTATGGACGAGCATATTTATCCGAACGAAAAAGCCTTCGAGGAGGAAATAAATTCCGGCAATCGCTGGCAGCCTTCGCAGATTATGGAAAATTTGAAGGCACAGGCGAAAGCGGAAAGTTTGTGGAATCTGTTTCTGCCGGAAGTTTCGGGTTTGTCGAATCTGGAATACGCGCCGCTCGCCGAGATGATGGGCAGAGTCGTCTGGTCTTCGGAAGTTTTCAATTGCTCCGCGCCGGATACGGGAAATATGGAAGTTCTCGAACGCTACGGAACCGACGCGCAAAAAAGCGAATGGCTAAAGTCGCTTTTAGATGGTGAAATTCGTTCGACTTTTGCGATGACCGAGCCGGATGTCGCTTCAAGCGACGCGACGAATATCAAAAGTTCAATCGTCAAAGACGGCGATTCTTACCTGATTAACGGCAGAAAATGGTGGTCAACCGGCGGCGGCGACGCTCGATGCTTGCTGGCGATTTTTATGGGGAAAACCGATACGAACGCCGAAAAGCATCGTCAGCAGTCAATGATTTTAGTTCCGATGAACGCCGACGGCGTGAAAGTCGAAAGGGTTTTAAATGTTTTCGGCTATGACGACGCGCCGAACGGACACGCGGAAATTTCGTTTGAAAACGTCCGCGTTCCGGCTTCAAATTTACTGCTCGGCGAAGGTCGCGGTTTTGAAATCGCGCAGGGACGGCTCGGTCCCGGCAGAGTTCATCATTGTATGCGAATGATCGGAGTCGCCGAACGCGCCCTTGAATTGATGACCAAACGCGCTAAAGAACGCGAGACTTTCGGCAAGAGGTTGAGCGAACAGGGCGTAATTAAACAATGGATCGCCGAGTCGAGAATGGAAATCGAACAGGCGCGTCTGCTGGTTCTAAAAACCGCTTGGATGATGGATGAAGTCGGCAACAAACAAGCCCGAAAAGAAATTGCGATGATTAAAGCCGTCGTGCCGCAGATGGCTCTGAAAATTATTGACCGTGCCATCCAAACGCACGGCGGCGCGGGCGTTTGTCAGGATTTCCCGCTGGCGCAGTTTTGGATTTACGCCCGAACTCTGCGTTTGGCTGACGGTCCCGACGAAGTGCATATTGAATCTGTTGCGAAAATGGAATTGAAAAAATAATAAGTGCGAGGTTTATGGAAAGACCTATTTTCATTAGAATTTGTTTTGGCGTAGTTGGAATATATCTTTTGACTAAAAATAAAGAACTATCTGAAAATACAGTTCAAATTCATAAAGAAAATCGTAATAGCGATTACAATATTTGGTTTTTTCGAGTTCCTTATTATTTATTCGCAATCTTTTGTTTGCTTGGAGCGATTTTTGGACAGCCGAAATAAAAAATATCTTGAATCAATTGAGAAAATGGAGTTAAGTAAACACCGTGAAAGTCAACGCTAAAATCAAGGATTTGTGCCGTCAGATCGTCGAAAATTTTAATCCGCAAAAAGTGATTCTTTTCGGCTCGCACGCTTATGGAAAACCGAATGCAGATTCGGACGTTGATTTGCTGGTTGTGATGCCGTTTGAATGCAAAAGCGTCGAGCAGACAATTAAAATTCGTCAGCGGATTTACCCGAAGATGCCGCTTGATTTATTAGCCAGAACTCCGGCGCAAATCAGAGAGAGACTTGATTTAGGCGATTTTTTTATCAAGGATATTATCGAACGCGGAATATTTTTGTATGAATCCGAAAACTCAGGAACGGATTGACAAAGCGGAAGGCGATTGGGCGACGATGATGCGTGAGTTTCGGGCGCGAAAAAGTCCGAATTACGATGCCGTTTGTTTTCACGCACAGCAATGCGCTGAAAAATACTTTAAAGCGCGGCTGTTTGATGCGGGTATTTCCTTTCTGAAAACTCACGATCTTGAACAATTGCTCAATGATTTATCGCCGATTGAGCCGAGTTGGATTCTATTGAGAAACGAAGCCATTATTTTAACGAGCTTTGCCGTCGAGTTTCGGTATCCGGGAATGATAGCGGCAAAATCAGATTCAAAGAAAGCCGTCAGACATTGCCGTTTGATTAGAAAAACCGTTCGCCAATAATTTAATCTTTCGCCCGAAGACTAAAAAAATGAATATTAGAAAAGTCGAACCAGCCGATGCCGCGCAAATCGCTGAGATTTACAATTATTACATTTTAAAAACACATCACACTTTTGAAACCGAGGCGTTGAGTGCCGATGAAATGTGCGAGCGCATCGGCGAGACGAGCGAAGAATATCCGTTTCTGGTCGCCGAGTCTGACGGCGCGATTCAGGGTTACGTTTATGCGGCGCAGTTCAAATTGCGGCAAGCCTATAAACATTCGGTCGAGGCTTTGATTTACGTTCGCAGCCAGGCAAAGCAAAAGGGAATCGGGTCGGAGCTTTACGAAGAATTTTTAGAAGAGTTAAAGGAAACCGACGTTCACGCGCTGATGGCGGGAATCTCGCTGCCGAACGAGGCGAGCGTTAAATTTCACGAAAAACTCGGCTACGAAAAAGTCGCGCATTTCAAAGAAGTCGGCTATAAATTGGGCAGGTGGGTTGACGTTGGTTTTTGGGAAATGCTCAATAGATTCTGATGTCAAAACCAATCATCCATTTTGCTCACGCCAACGGTTTTCCGGCGCAAACTTACCGCAAACTCTTCTCTTTTCTCGAAAGCGATTGCGAAATAAATTATCTGCCGCGCCACGCGCATAATCCGAAGTTTCCCGTAACCGACGGTTGGGAACGCCTGCGCGACGAACTCCGCGAAGAGTTGGAAAAACGCTGCACGGGGAAAATAATCGGTGTCGGGCATTCGCTCGGCGGCGTGTTGCATCTGCTCGTCGCGGCGGAAAAGCCGGAGCTTTATAGTCAAATTATCCTGCTCGACGCGCCGATTATCAGCCGTTTGAGCAGCGGCGGTTTGTGGGTTTTTAAAACCTTAAACTTGATGGACCGACTCACGCCCGCGCAGATTACCCGTTATCGCCGCAATTCGTGGCAGTCCACCGAAGAGGTTTACGAACATTTCAAGGCGAAACCGAAATTCGACGTGTTCGACCAAGACGTGCTGCGCGATTACGCCGAACACGCCACCGTCAAGACTGAGAAAGGTTTCGAATTATTTTTCAAACCGTCAATCGAAGCGAAGATCTACCGGACTCTGCCGCACCGACTTCCGAAGTTGAAGGGAAAATTAAAGGTTCCGCTCGCCTACATCGGCGGAACGCATTCACGCGAAGGCGAACTGGCGCGGTTGTCGTTTATGAGGAAAAATTTTGACGTTGATTTTTATCAAATTAACGGTTCGCACCTTTACCCGCTGGAAAAACCTTTTGAAACCGCTAATCTCATCAAAGATATTCTGCGTGATTGAGCCGCGTTTTAAATCCGTTTGATTTTACAAACATTTCGTCTTGATAGAAATCTTAGAAGCGGTTTGAAAACTCTCGAAGACGCGGATAATTCCAAATTCTTCATTTTATACCCGTCAATAAACGGTTTATTTTGATGAAACAAAATTTAGAATGAAGCAGGTAAAATGAAAAATGACGGCTGCCCAACGTTTTGGAGTTTTCAAACAGCTTTTTAGAAAAACTTTCAAACTTCAACAAAATATATCAATCTCCCGCCGAAAATAATACCGATTCAAATCAAATGGTGCGTAAAGTTCTGAGTTCACGCCGTGTTGCCGCCAGCGAAGCGCGGCGGCGGCAACACGCTGA
>JAYVKL010000117.1:0-4370 GCA_043768465.1 Pyrinomonadaceae bacterium | reverse complement strand
TTTAATTCCTCGACTATCTTTATCGCATCGGTTTGCCTGCCCGCTTTCGCGTAAACATAACCTAATACTCCAAGCGGAATGCTTTGGCGTTTTGATAGTTCAACGCTCTTCTCAGACTCAGCTATCGCCTCGGCGTTGCGTCCTTGTTTGAGATAGACAAGAGCCAGACTAAACCGCACATTATGCCAATTCGGGTCTAGTTCGATAGCCCGCTGGCATTGCTCGGCGGCAACTTTCAAGTTACCTTTTCGGGTATAAAACTCGGCAAGATTGCTGTAAACAATTAATGAGAGAGGCTCAAGTTCCTGTGCTTGCTTAAACTCAATTTCAGCCTCATCGTAACGACCTACCGTTTCCAAATAAAGAGCGAACCACCGATGAGCCGACGCATATGTTGGATTTAACTCAATTGACCGCTTAAACGACTTTTCTGACTCAGCCCAATTCCACGATTGATGAAAGTAATAGCCGAGCGAAGCATGAGCTTCACCCAACGAATCATCAATCTCAATGGCACGGGTCACATAGGTCTTAGCTTGCGGTAAAACCTCGGTTGAAGCAACGCTGCTGAAATAGGGCAATACCATATAACAATCAGCCAGACCGACAAAAGCGAGTGCGTAATTCGGGTCAAGGTCTGCCGCCGCTTTGAATTGCTCAATCGCCTTTCTGATATTCTCCTCGTCGCGTTTGTTCCAGTAAAAACGACCTTTCAAATAAAGCTGATACGCTTCGTTGTTGTCGGTGTATTTCTTCGTCAGTTTTTGCTCGCCCGCACCCGACAGTTTCAGTTGCAGTTTTTTGGTAATTTCGGACGCAATCTCGCGTTGGGTTGTCAATAATTCCGACATCTTGCGTTCATACTGTTCGCCCCACAGCGATTTTCCGTTTCGCGTATCAACCAAATTGACGCTGATGGTCAGATTGTCGCCGCGTTGCGTAATACGTCCCGTCATCACCGAATCAACTCCCAATTCTTTAGCGACAACTTGCGGGTCGGTTGCCTTGCCTTTGTAGCGAAAAACCGAACTCGTCGGACTGACTTTCAAATCGGGAATTTGCGACAGACGATAAATCAATGATTCCGCCAGACCGTCGGAAAGATAATCCGTATCAGCATCGGAACTTTTATTTTCAAATGGCAACACCGCGATGGAATTGATTTGTTTGGTGGTTGGTGAAAGATATTTGTAGCCGAAGAATCCGCCGATGAGAACGAGCAGACTCAGCAATCCAAACAGCCACCATTTCGATTTTGGTTTTTGGATTTCGGATTTCGGATTGGTTGTTGATTCGGTTGTCGGTTTCGTTTCTGCGTTTTCGGTTTCCGAATCTTTCGCTGGCGGTTCCGATATTACTTCGCCCGTTGAGAGCATCATCGTTTTTGCTTCGAGCGATTCGTCGGTTTGATTGGTTTCATCCGGCGGAAAACCGATACGTCCGATGATTTCCTGAAATCGCGGGTCGTCGCGCAGAGGGTCGAAACGAGGTTCGACATTGAGAAAAATAATTTCCAAATTCCTTTCTTCGTTCGCCGCAACGAGTGATTCGATTGCCCTGTCTTTTTCGCCCAATCCGACATAGACCAGAGCGATGCCGTAAGAGGAAACATAGCGTGTTTTTGACAATTCAAGAAGTTCTTTCAGAATTTTGTTTGCCTCAACCCTCTCTCCCCAAACGGCTAAAGCGTGTCCGAGACAGACGAGCGCGGTATTTGAGCGGTTTGAGTTTTCAACCGCCTGACGAAAAATCTTGATTGCCTCCTGATACCGCTTTGTTTGAACGTATGCTAAACCACCGAAACTACCCGCCGCCGGAAAGATCAGTTCGAGTTCCGTAATTCTTTCCCAGTGGCGGATTGACTCCGCGTAACGCCTTGCGTAATAGAGACAAATCAAGGGCGCTGAGTTTATCAGCGCGGAAAATGGATCGAGTTCCTGCGCCAACAATATTTCTTTTACCGCTTTGTTGTGTTCGCCGAGAGCGGAAAGGAAAATACCGTAAGACGAACGAGTCGTCGGATAATTCGCGTCCAACGCAAAAGACCGCCGATATGCTTCTTTTGCTCCCTGAAAATCGCAGGTTTTTTCTTTGATATGGGCGAGCAATGCCTACGCTTCCGCGAGATTTTCGTCTATTTGAATCGCCCTTTCCGCCGCCGCCGTCATTTTCGGAATAGCTTCTTTGGGTGAAAACTTTGCCAGCGGAACATCGGGAATGCTCTGATAAAAATAGACTTCAGAAATTCCGACAAAAGCCGGAGCGTAGTTTTCATCAATGGCAATTGCCTGTTCGTAAAGCTCACGGGCTTGCTCCAAACTTGTCTCTGTGAATTTATTAAAGAAAAATCTCGCTTTTAGATAAAGGTTATATGCTTTCTCGTTCTCCGTTCCGCGTTTCAAAACCGCCGCTTTCTCGTCGCCGAAAAATTTCACTTTCAACGCATCAACCACCGCCAGCGCGATTTCGTCCTGCACGTCAAAGATGTCTTTCATCTCGCGGTCATATCTTTCTGACCACAAATGAAAACCGTCCGCCGCGTTGACAAGCTGAACTGAAATTCGCAGTTTGTTGCCCGAACGTCTGACACTGCCTTCCAATACATTTTTGACGCTTAATTTTTCGCCGATTTCGCTGACGTTCGCATTCTTACCTTTGAATGAAAACGCCGATGTCCGCGCCGCGACTTTCAAATCGTCAATCTTCGACAAAGCATTCAAAAGTTCTTCCGCCAAGCCGTCGCAGAAATATTCGTTGTCCTCGTCCGCGCTGATATTCGTGAACGGCAGAACGGCGATTGAGTTTTGAGATACAGTTTCGGCAGTTGTTGAGGCTTTTAAGATTTGCGTCTTCGGCTCTTCAAGATTCGGCGATGAAGCCCGATCTAAACGGCTTTGAATGTTTAATTCCTCTTTAGCTTCCTGCAAATCTATCAATAAATCTTTTGCCGTTTGGTAACGGTTTCGTTTGTCTTTTTCTAATGTTTTGTTGAGAATTTCTTCGAGTTCGGGCGGAATATCAGTCAATCTTTTCGGCTCTTTCGTCAAAACTGCGGCAATCACATCGCTGACAGTTTCGCCTTTGAATGGTGAACTGCCCGACAGCATTTCGTAAAACATCACGCCGAAACTGAAAATGTCCGTCTGATGATTAACCGTTTGACCGCGCGCCTGTTCGGGCGACATAAATTGCGGCGTGCCGATAATCATTCCCGCCTGCGTCTGCGTTTGAATGACGGTTGCGTCTGCTTCGTCACTGGCTGTTTGAGCGGTCAACTTGGCAATTCCGAAATCGAGAATTTTAACCAGACCGTTGGCGCGAACCATCACGTTATCCGGCTTAATATCCCGATGAACGATTCCTGCCGAATGTGCTTCGTCTAAAGCCGAAGCAACCTGAATCGCAATCTCCAACACCGATTTGTAATCGAACGGATTTGCTTTCGAGTATTCGCCCAAAGTCTTGCCGTCAATAAATTCCGTCGCAATAAAATGAGTTCCGTCAGCTTCACCGATTTCGTGAATCGTAATGATATTCGGATGATTGAGCGCGGAAGCCGACTTTGCTTCACGAACGAAACGGCTCATCCGATCTTTATCCCGGGAAAATTCCGGCGGCAGAATTTTCAGCGCGACCCGGCGGTCGAGTTTCGTATCGGCGGCAAGATAAACCGCGCCCATTCCGCCTTTGCCTAAAAGCCTCATGACTTTGTAATGCCCGATTTCTTCGTCGGTAAAATCAATTTGCCGATCTTTTTCGGCAAATATTTCGGCGGCAAGCGATTCGGGCGGCGCGTCTATAAAATCATCGAAGGAATTTTCAAAAGCGAGCAGCGATTCAACTTCACGGCGCAAATTTTCATCCGCGCCGCACGATTCTTTGAAAAACACTTCACGTTTTTCAAGCGGAATTTCCAATGCCGCGTGATAGATTTCTTCGATTTGTTTTAGTCTTCCGGCTTCCATCTTAAAAATAAAAATTACTGAATCCGGTGAGAGAATTTGTTTTTGAGAGTGGGTTGAGTATAAAGCAAATTCCGTTTTTGTAAAAAAGTGCGCCGGCTGATAATCGGAAAACTCACCCATTCGGAATTTCCCGAAATTATTTTCAGGCTTAATGACCCTTTTCCCTGATAAGTCTCGTTTAAGTGGATAAGAGAATAACTATCTGCCATTTGAAAATCCATAACTTACTTTTCAAAAGAGAGTTGAAAATATATTTTGAGGTTGGGCAATGAAAGTCCGTGAAAAGGCGGCGATGAATTTCCAATCGGTTGAAACGGTTAAATCAACCGATTAGGGCAGCCGGCACAACAGAATCTGAAATTCATACGGTTTCAAATAAAATTATGGGAAAAAATATGACTATTA
>JAYVKL010000116.1:0-3078 GCA_043768465.1 Pyrinomonadaceae bacterium | reverse complement strand
TATCAGCCTGCTATGCTCTTCTTCAGACACAGTTGTGATGAATTTGGTTGGAACTTTCATTCCTTCATAATACTCCACTTCTTTGTATTACCTGCTTAGCGACATAGAAATCATAGAAAAAAAACTATGTTTTCTATGTCGCTATGTGGTTAATAATCTTATGAGTTTGCAAAACTGGCAGCAAATCAAAGATATTTTCGCCGAAGCGTTAGAAACATCAAACGACGACCGTCTCGATTTTCTACGCGAGCGATGCGGCACGGACGAAGAACTTTACGCCGAAGTCAAATCGCTGATCGAGGCGAACGCCGAAACCGAACCGCTGATCGAAAAAAACGCGCTCAATTTCGCTTCCAAGTTGGACGGCAAAAGCTACAATTTCACAAAATTCGGACGCTACACGGTTCTGCACGAAATCGGGCGCGGCGGAATGGGCGCGGTTTTTTTAGCCGACAGAAACGACGGCGAATACGAGCAAAAAGCCGCGCTGAAAATCATTCGCCAAAGTTTCGTTAATGAAGAAATCGAACGCCATTTCCGCCGCGAACGACAGATTCTCGCGTCGCTCAATCATCCGAATATCGCCAAACTCCTCGACGGTGGCGTGTCGGAGTCGGGCGAACTTTTCCTCGTGATGGAATACGTCGAAGGCGAGTCCTTGCTCGAATACGCTGAAAATCATCAATTAAACATTGAAGAAAAACTGAATTTATTCTTGAAAATCTGCCGCGCCGTCTCCTACGCTCATCAAAATCTGGTCGTTCACCGCGACCTCAAACCGTCGAATATTTTGGTCGGAAAAGACGGTGAACCGAAACTGCTCGATTTCGGATTGGCGAAAATTACCGCGCCGGACGATGGTTTGTTCGCCGCCGAAAACGGTTCGGAACAAACGAAAACTCTTTTTCGCGTCTTCACGCCTGCTTACGCTGCGCCCGAACAGATTCACGGGAAAACGGTTACGACGGCTTCGGACGTTTACAGTTTGGGCGTTTGTTTATACGAACTTTTGACCGGCGAAAAGCCGTTTCGATTTGAAGGCAAAAGCCTAGACGAAATTTTGAAAACGGTGGATAACATCGAACCGCTGCGCCCGTCGGCAATCGGTAGTTCCAGATTCCAAATTTCAGATTCCAAATTTGAAAACGGGCGAAATCCAAAATCCAAAATCCAAAATCTAAAATTTCTCAAAGGCGATTTGGACAATATCACGCTCAAATCGTTGCGAAAAGAACCCGAAAGGCGTTACAGATCGGTCGAAGCGTTTACCGACGACATCGAGCGGCATTTGAAAAATCTGCCTGTCCGAGCGCGTCCGAATACGCTTGCGTATCGCGCTTCGAGGTTTTTCCGGCGCAATCGAATCGCGGTTTCGGCGACCGCGCTGGTGATTTTAGCGTTGATTTCCGGTTTGGCAATCGCGCTCTGGCAAACGCAAATCGCCCGCGTCGAACGCGCCCGCGCCGAACAGCGTTTTTCCGATGTCAGAAAACTTTCCAACTCTTTGCTGTTTGAGATTTCGCCGAAAATCGAACGCCTGCCGGGTTCGACCGAAGCGCGGGAGATTCTGGTTTCGCGGGCTTTGGAATATCTCGATTCGCTGGCGACCGAATCGCAGAATGATTCGCAACTGCAATCGGAGTTAGCGACGGCGTATGAAAAAATCGGCGACCTTCAGGGCAATCCGGCGAATCCGAATTTGATTGATTCGGGCGCGGCGATTGTAAGTTATAAGAAAGCCGGCGAGATGCGCCGCCGTCTGCTCGAAAAAAATCGAGACGACGCGGAGACCGAACGCCGACTCGCCGAAAATTATCGCGTTTTGGGCAACATTTACAGCCAGACGAACGAAATCGAAGCGTCGTCGAAAAATACGAATGCAGCTTTGGATATTTACGAAAAACTCGTCGCGGAAAATCCGTCGTCGAGCGATTTGCGGTTTGGTCTGGCAAAGGTCAATTACGATTTCGGCTTAAATTTGCAGTCGAACAAAAAGCATTCCGAATCGCTTGCCTATTTTGAAAAATCGAAAAATCTGCTGGCAGTCGTCAACGCGGAAACGCCGAATCAACTCGAAGTTTTGCGAACGATTGCCGAAGTGCAAATCCAAACTGCCTACGCGCTGTCGTGGGCGGAGAGACAAACGGAAGCCGAAGCGGAGGCGAAAGAGGCGGCGACCGTTTACGAAAATCTGCTGGCAAACAACCCGAACGATGTCACCGTGCGCGGCGGAATGTGGCTGACGTATTGGCTTTCGAGCGGAATTTACCAAGACCGGAACGATAAAATAGCTTACGAATACGCGCTGAAAGCATTGCACATCGTCGAAGCAACCGTCGCGCAGGACGGCGCGAACATTCGCGCTAAACAGCAGTTGGCGAAATCTTTCTCGACGCTCGGCGAGACGGCGACGACCATCGACAGATCCGCCGAAGCGATTTCGTATCTCGAAAAAGCCTGCCGAATGCTGCGCGAAATCACCGCTTCGACCGCTAAAAATGTTCGTCTGAAATCGGAACTTGCCCTTTCGCGGCGGCGGCTCGGCAGCGCGCAAGCCGAACAGGGATTTTTGGCAAATTCGCTCGAATCTCTGCGCGAAGCCGAAAAAACTTATTTGGAAATACTGCAATCTGCGCCCGAAGATCGTCGCTCGAATCGCAATCTGACGGACGTTTATGAACAGTTCGGGATAACTTACGGAAAACTACACGAAAAGGAAAAATCGGAATATTACCGGCAGGCGGCAGAGGCGAATTATCAAAAGGCTCTGGATATTTTGGAGCGGCTCGATAAAAACGATGCGCTCGCCGAAGCCGACCGCAAATTTCTGAGCAAAATGAAAGCCGCCGTCGAACAATATCGAGAGTAAGCGAATTCAAGCAAGCGGGCGAATTATCTCGGATTAAATTTCGGGAAAATTATTTTAACCGAAATTTGCGCCGCGTGGTCGGTTCCGACTAAAGTTATGAAAGATAACATTAATAGGACTTACGCAAGCGTAAAAAATCAGATAACTTTAGACAATGTTCATTGCCAATAAACAACCTGTTACTCGACTGGCTTATTGTCAGTATTTGG
>JAYVKL010000115.1:0-4815 GCA_043768465.1 Pyrinomonadaceae bacterium | reverse complement strand
GCCTGGCTGACAAGTCTAAAACATTTGCCAGTCTCGCCAGATTTGAAGTGTTCTGCCGGATCATCGCAATCAAAAAACTCGCCAACAACTCGACTCCGCGCCGGTCTAATGATAAGTTTGCTCGTAATGCGGCAAAGCATTCGGAGGTGTTCTTTTCATATATTCAAGAGCTATGCTAGCTCGAAAACACATCCGCTTTCCATTCTCAAATATCTTTCAACATTGTTTTTGTCCCGTGCAGAAAACTCGGATAGAAAATGCGGACGGGAATTGTGCGAGAATTGCTTGAGACTTGAAATTTTATGAGCGAAAAACAATATGAAGGGAAATCGGCAATCGTGACGGGCGCGACGCGCGGCATCGGGCGGGCGATTGCGTCGGAGTTGGCAAAACTCGGCGCGAACGTCGCTTTTAATTATGCGAAAAGCGCGGACGAAGCCGAAAGGTTGAAAGCGGAAATCGAAACGGCGGGCGTGAAATGTTTTGCCGCGCAGTGCGACGCGGCGAATACGGAAGCCGCCGCCGCGTTCTGCAAACAGGTGAAAGAAGAATTCGGCACGGTTGATTTTTTAGTCAACAACGCCGGAATCACGCGAGACGGATTGATTTTGCGGATGAAGGAAGACGATTGGGACACGGTAATTGATACGAATCTGAAAGGCGCGTGGAATTTCTCGAAAGCCGTTCTGCGCTTTATGATGAAAAACGAAACGGGCGGCGCGATTATCAACATTTCTTCGATTTCCGGTGTCGTCGGAATGCCGGGACAATCGAATTATTCGGCATCGAAGGCGGGAATGATCGGTTTGACCAAATCGCTCGCCAAAGAAGTCGCCAGCCGTAAAATTACGGTTAACGCGCTCGCTTTGGGTTTGATCGAAACGGATATGAGCGGGCAATTAACGGACGAATATCAGGCGAAACTGCTGGAGATGATTCCACTCGGACGGCTCGGCAAGGTGCAGGAAGTCGCCGAAATCGTCGCGTTTCTGCTGTCGGATTCGGCGCGTTATATCACCGGACAAGTCGTGCAAGCCGACGGCGGATTGGCGATGTAACTCGAAATCAAAAGATTTCTGCAATCCAAAACCGGAAATCGGCAATCTAAGGTTGATATGTCTTTACAATACGAAAAAGAACCGGAGCAAATTGAACGGCGCGGAGACGTTCGGCAGTCGTCGCCCGTTTTTCCGCTTTACTCGATCATTTTAATCGCCGGTTTGGTCGCCGTCTCCCTGGCTCAATACGCGGTTGACGGCGCAAACGCCGTGATTCTCGGCGGCGGCGAATCGGTGCTGCTCGCCGGATTTATCAAACCCGCGTTTGCCGCCGGACAATACTGGCGAATTTTAACGGGCGCGGTGCTGCACGGCGGTTTGATTCACCTGCTTTTTAACTGTTATGCGCTTTTCGTTCTCGGCAAACTTATCGAAACGCTTTCCAACCGCGCTCACTTGGCAATCGTTTTTCTGCTGGCGGCAATCGGCGGCGGCGTTTTGAGTTTGATATTTTTGCCGGACGGCGTTTCGGTCGGCGCGTCGGGCGGCATCGTCGGATTTTTGGGTTATCTGGCGGCTTACGGTTTTCTGCGCCGGAAACTTTTGCCGCCTTCGTTTCTCAAAAATATGTTGTTCAATATCGGCTTTATCGCGCTTTACGGCGTTCTGCTCAATCAGACGATTGACAATTTCGGACATCTCGGCGGCCTGCTCGCCGGCGCGCTTTACGGCTTTCTTCAAATACCGCGAGATTTATACGAAGACCCGCGAAAAGTCGGCGCGGCTGCCGAATTCGGCGGCTACGCGGCGATGCTGATTTTTATTTTCACCGGCATTTTCAGTATTCTGCTGCTCTTAAAAATCGTCGAATAATTTCCTTTTTATTTATGGTGCGAGTCAGAGTTCATCAGCACGTTAATCCGCTGTCGCCGTTTTATTGTTTCACGCCGCCGCCGCTGGTGATTGAAAAACTTTTTGCCGATCCGAATTCGCCGCTCCATCTCGACATCGGCTGTGCGCGCGGAAGATTTTTGTTGAAAATGGCGCAGATTTTTCCCGCCCGCAACTTTCTCGGCGTGGAAATCCGCGAGCCTTTAGTTGAAGAAGCTAATTGTCTGGCAAAAGAAAAAAATCTCGCCAATCTGCATTACGAATTCAACAACGCCACTTTTTCGCTCGACAAACTGCTTGAAAATCTACCGGAAAATAAACTGCAAACCGTGACGATTCAGTTTCCCGATCCGTGGTTTAAGAAAAAACACGCCAAACGCCGGATGGTCAACGCGGAATTGGTCGAGACAATCACGCGGCATCTCGCCGTGTCGGGAAAGATATTCGTGCAGACCGACATCGAATCTCTCGCCACAGAGATGTTCGCGCTGTTTCGTGAAGATCAAACCTTACTCGAAATCGAAATCGCGGAAAATCCGTTTCCCGTTAAAACCGAACGCGAAACGGCGGTCGAAGAAAAGAATTTGCCGGTTTATCGAAGATTGTTCGAGAAATTCTAGAAATCAGGCTAAAAATCAGCAGAAGTCTTTTGGCGTTGTTTGGCAAGCAGCCTTCGCATTCTTTGCGATCTTAATTTTTCAGCACCGCAAAAAACGCCAAGGCTGCTGCCAATGTCGCCGAGTAATTTTCGAGATAGCTTTAAGAATTGACTTTTCAAAAGTCTGCTAAAATAATCCGTGAAATCAAACAGCGAGGTCGAGCGCGTGGCGGCGAAAAAGTCCGGCGTGTAAATTTCGGAAATGAACGTCTGGCAAATCATCTTGCGGCTCGCGCCGTTCGTCAAACCTTACAAAAATCTCGTTGTCGTTTCGCTGTTGCTGACGCTCGTCGGCGCGTTCGCCGCGCAGGTCAATCCGCTGGTTCTGCGCTACACGGTGGACACGATTCAGAGTTTGATTGATGTTAATATCCACGCGCAGGAAAGTACTTCTCTTTTGCTTTTTATCAGCGCGATTCTGTTCGGCAAAGAGCTAATCAACATCGCCGTCAAATACGGGCAGAGTATGATCGGCGAGCGCATTCGAGTTAATCTTTCGAGCCAGCTTTCACAACACGCCATCGAAAAAATCCTGTCTTACAAATACGCTTTTTTCGCCGACAACGAGAACGCGACGGGCAAACTGCAAACGCGCATTGATCGCGGCGCGGACAGTTTGACGAGTTTTGTCCAGAACATTTTTATTGACCTTTTGCCGCTTTTTGCGAATGCGATTCTGGCTTTGATTTTAATGTTCAACGCCAACTTTAACGTCGGCTTGGTCGCGTCAATTATAATGCCGGTTTATTTCCTTTTGAGTTGGAAACAAGCCGGATTGTTAAAAGGCGTGCGGCGCGGACTTCGCAGTTTGCGCGAGCAGAAAACCAACGGGCTTTTCAATATTATTGAATCAATCATCGTGATTAAATCGTTCGTCCGCGAAGAATACGAACGCGAAAAGCAAAACAAACTCCGGCAGAATCTGATTGACGCGCAGCTCAAACAGCGCAAAACCAATTACGTTTTCGACGCGCTGAAAACCTTTATCGAACAAGTCGGGGTCGTGCTGATTATCATTCTGACTTCGTATCTCGTGCTTGATCAGAAGATGACCATCGGCGCGATTATGTTTCACATTCTGCTGTTCAATAACGTCTCCGCGCCGATCCGCCAGCTTCACCGGATTTACGATCAAATCAACGAAGCGATGACTTATGCCGAAGGATTTTTTGAAGTGTTGGACGCGGATTCGGCGGTTGAAGAAAGCGGCGCGATCACGACGGAATACTTAAAAGGCGAGTTTCAATTAAAAGCGGTCAACTTCACTTATCCGAACGGCACAAAGGCACTTTTCGATGTTAATATGACGATTCCGGCGGGCAAAACCGTCGCCTTCGTCGGACTTTCGGGCGCGGGAAAATCAACGCTTTTGAATCTTTTATGCAAATTCTACGCGCCGACGAACGGCGAAATTACGCTTGACGGAGAAAATTTAGCCGATTATGAAACACATCTGCTGCGCCGCAAAATCGGTTTGGTGTTGCAGAAAAACCATATTTTTCGCGGCTCGATTGAAGAGAACATTCGTTACGGAAGTATGAAAGCGGACTTTGCCGAAGTCGAAAAAGCCGCCCGCAATGCCTATCTGCACGACCAAATCGTCGCGCTTCCCGAACAATATCAAACCGACGCGCAGCAGCTTTCCGGCGGTCAACAGCAGCGAATCGCCATCGCCCGATTATTTCTGAAAAATCCGCCGATTATTTTTCTCGACGAACCGACGGCGAGCCTCGACGCGATTGCCACCGAGCAAATCAAAAACAGCCTCGACGCGATCAAGGAAAACCGCACGGTCGTCGTCATCTCGCACAGTATTTCGCAGATTATTGATTCGGACGTGATTTTTGTTTTAAAACAAGGACGCGTCGTCGAAAGCGGAACGCACGAAGAGCTTTACGAAAACGGCAAAACCTACCGCGAGATTTTCAACGCTTCGGCGCGAAGTTTGAATTTGGGCAGAATCTCGAAAACGCTCGAACTCGAATCGGCGGAGCGACCCGTGATGTAACGAGTGCGGACATTTGTATTAAACAGATATTTCAGCAAAGAAATCATCAGAGGACCTTCCAGAATAGTTTAAACCACATAAGTAGTCAAGCAGAAATATTGTAATATAATAGCAATATGAATATGCCAAATAAATTTATCAAAACATTGGACGATAAAAACTATGAGAAATTGGTTGAGAATTATCAAACAGCCGCGAACTTCAGAATTCGCAATCGTTCACAGGCAATTTTGCTTTCTTTTCAAAAGTATTCAATTAAT
>JAYVKL010000114.1:0-2608 GCA_043768465.1 Pyrinomonadaceae bacterium | reverse complement strand
TTGGTCTAAAACCTCGAACGGCGGTGCTGTTAAATCAGTGGTGTATGCCATTAACGGAGTAAAAACGATTTTCCATTTAATTGCAAACAGGTTCTATAAGAGCAGCCGACATCGGCGCGACGCATTTGAACGGCATCCGAACCGCTTGCGCCGCCCGAACGAAACAACGTCTGCGGAAATCCGGCGGCTGGTTTGACGGCGAGATTCACCGGAGATTCAGTCTCGTTTTCCGGGACGTTTTGAGAGCCTTCAGGCAGAATAACCGGCTTTTCAAAGGATTCGACTAATTTTGCAAATTTGTTGAAATTCATCCGCTTTTTAGAGTCTCCGGCTAATGGTGATTGATCGAACAAATAACTCTGCCCCAAATCTCGAAATCCATATTTTCATCAATGATGATCGGTTTGTAGTTGACGTTTTTCGGTATCAAAAAAACTCTGCCTTCGTCGTCAATAAGCAGCTCTTTAACGCACATTTCATCGCCGAGGCGGGCGATGATAATATCGCCGGATTTGGTTTCAACCATTCGATCAACAATCAGCGTCGCGTTCGGCTTGATCCCGGCATCAATCATCGAATCGCCCGCCGCCCGCACACAGAAAGTAGCAAACGGATGGCGAATCAATTCCTTATTCAGATCAATCGAAGTTTCGATATAATCGTCCGCCGGAGAAGGGAAGCCGGCGGAAACGCGCGACATAACAAGCGGAATCAGCAAATCGGCGATAATTTCCCGATTCTGAAAATTGATCGGCTCACCAATGAAGACCCGGCTGTTGGCAATTTCGATTTCCGGCATATTGACAATTAAAAAACTAAGACGCGGTAATCAGTCGTCCACCGCCAATGATATAACCCGTGTTATAGCAGCATCTGCGTCGCAATCAAATAGTAATGGTTCACTGTGGACGACTGCTTGGTCTCAAATAAAACAAAGTGTCTTGTATGCAACAAATCGTAGCACAAGTAATCACTGTTTGGCGATCCCGGTAATCAATCGGAAAAGGTTTGTCTAAAAATCAACTCTGATTTTTCAAAGCGTGTTTGGAAATTCAAAAAAGACCGGCAGTTTTGCATTTTACATCTCGCATTCTAAATTTTTACCGGATAAAATTTAGAGATGCGAAGTTCGGAACGAAGCCTTCTTTTTTCACGGTATCGGGCGGATTGCTCAGGCGGCTCCCGGTGCGAAACCGAAGATACGATTGTCCGCCGCAATGTTTGACCGAACGCCGCCGCAATGAAAATTATCGAGATCAGAATTTTCATAATGTCACGGATACAGTTTTTTAATCGCCCGGTTGATTACGGCTCTGGCTTTAACGCAGCTTTCGGCGGCTTTTTTCGAGCAGGCAACGCAGTCGTTTAAATCGCCGGTCAGCGGTGTCAAAGCACCGCTGTAAGATTCGGGAAGTTTGGTTATTCTGTCCGCCAAATTCTGCACCTGTTTTTGTTCGTCCGCCATTATAATGCCGCACTCGCGCTGACTTTCGGGTTTGGCGGACTGGCGGTAAGATTCCATTCCGCGACCTTCTTTTTCGAGTTTTTGGGCGATTTGAGTGATATTCGTCACTTCGTTCAGCATCGCCGTCTGTTTATTTTTGGCGGCGGTTTTTTCTTTGTTCGGATCGGGATTATTTTCCTGCCGATTGTCCGCGCAGCCGATGAACATCAATATCGTGAAGAATAGAAGCGTTGTTTTCATAATTTCAGCCGTCGTTTTGAGTGATTTGCTCGCCGGTTCTCTATCTGGATTGCGTCGGGTTTTAATCTCGCCGCTTCCGGTTCCGGCTTTGCTCAACAGTGTAACTTTCAACTTTTCTAGTCTTTCGACGGTTTAATAACCGTTCAGACTAATCTTGTAATTCTCAAAGTTAGTCTGCATCTCCGCCATCGAGTCGCCGCCGAATTTCTCGCGCATCGAGTTCGCCAGAACGATGGCGAGCATCGCCTCGCCGATCACGCCGGCCGCCGGAACCGCCGTCACATCCGAGCGTTCAAAGGCGGCTAAATCCTCCTGTTTCGTGTTTATATCAACCGAACGCAGCGGTTTTTTCAGCGTCGCAATCGGCTTCAGATAACCGCGCACCCGAAGCTCTTCGCCGTTGGTGATGCCGCCTTCGAGTCCGCCCGCCCGGTTCGTCAGTCGTTTGAAAACGTCGTTTTCAAACGCGATTTCGTCGTGAACCTGCGAGCCGAATCTTTGAGCGTTTTCCACGCCTTCGCCGATTTCGACGGCTTTGAC
This sequence comes from Pyrinomonadaceae bacterium, assembly GCA_043768465.1. Taxonomy (GTDB): domain Bacteria; phylum Acidobacteriota; class Blastocatellia; order Pyrinomonadales; family Pyrinomonadaceae. Next base: position 363 of record JAYVKL010000114.1, on the reverse strand, counting down.
GGCTTGAATTGACATCAGGGCCTGCGCGATTCGCCCGTCGAGCTTTTCGTTCCACGAAGTGTGCGAACCCAAACCGACGGGAACATTGCAGGCGACGACTTCAAAGATTCCGCCCAACGTATCGCCGTCGGCTTTCGCTCGGTCAATCAATTCGATCATCCGTTTTTCGATTTCCCGGTCAGCGCAGTTCAGCAGGGAATTTTCGGCAATCGCGCCGATTTCCGCGAAAGTTTTAACGAGCGGCTTTTCCGGCAGTGCGCCGAGTTTGATAACGTGGCTTTTTACCTCGATGCCGAAATTTTCGAGCAGTTGTTTGGCGATGGCACCGCAGGCGACTCGCGCCGCTGTTTCGCGTGCCGAGGC
>JAYVKL010000113.1:0-6889 GCA_043768465.1 Pyrinomonadaceae bacterium | reverse complement strand
GGCAGGACATTTGAAAATATAACCGCTTTATTTGCAAGACCTAATAAATTCAACAATATCAAGCAAACAAATGCTTGCGAAATTGGATAAAGTCGAGCTTAGAAATTATTTGAATTTTAACCGCAGCTAAAACCGGAAAAGCCGGACGTTCCTTGCAAACAGGGAGGCTGGCACTCCAGTCTGGACACGCCAGTCTAATCGCCTAAACTTTCAAACGAGGGCATCGCGCCCGTTTGCGAGGCGACGAATGCGCCGACTTTGTTGGCGAAAACATTAATTTCGTCCAAATTCCAACCGCGCAGTAAACCGTGCGTCAGCGCGGCGGTAAAAGCATCGCCCGCGCCGATGGTGTCGGCGATGACGACTTTTACGCCGCCGTTTTCGCTCGCTTCATTCGCCGCCGAGAGCAAACTGCCGTTCGCGCCGCGTGTCAGACAAATCAGCCGCAAATCAAATTTTTCGCGCAGATTTTTTATCTTCTCCGTTTCGTCTCCGCCTTCGACGGCGAGCATTTCGCATATTTTCGGCAATTCCTCGTCGTTCAATTTAACGACGTTCGCCGACTCCAAAGATTCGCGCAGGATTTCCGCCGAATAATAATTCTGCCGCAGATTAACATCGAAAATCCGCAAGCCTTCGCGCCGCGTCAGCTTGACGAATTCCTGAATCGTCCGCCGCGAAAACTCATTTCTTTGAGCGAGCGTCCCGAAACAAACCGCGTCGCAGCCTTTCGCCAAATCGCGCCAGTCCGTCGTCAAATCAAGATGATCCCACGCGACATTCTCCGTGATTTCGTAATTCGGCTGACCGCTTTCAAGCGAAACTTTAACGGTTCCGGTTTGATGTTCCGCATCCTTTTGAACGTGCAAAATATCTGTGCCGACCTTTTCTAAATGCTGCAAAATCTCATCTCCGGCAGCATCATTTCCGACGCGGCTGACGACGATTCCGTGATCGCCGAGCCGTTTGGAAACATACGCAAAATTCGCCGGTGCGCCGCCGGGTTGTTTGCCCGCCGGCAGCAAATCCCAAAGAATTTCGCCGATGCCGATTAGCTTGTATCGCACTTTAATTTTCGCTGTAAATTACGCCGCCGGTAATAAAAAAATCGGCAGGCAAAATTTTTTCGTTTGAACAGTGAATAATGAATAGTTTTGGTTCGTGCAGATGTTCACGGCTCGCTGTCAACTATTCGCTGTTCAGGCAGAGAAAGCTTTTCAAACAAAGCGTTCTCTTTGCTCGACCTGCCTAGCTTCTATCTCGCTCAAACTTCAAAAATCACGGCTTCATACGGTTTTAATTTTCCGTCAACCGAAGGAGCGGGATAATTGCCGAGTAAAACTTTCGCGTTTTGAAAGTCCAAATCGGTTTTGATCGCCGATTCTTTTTCCGTGAAATTCAGTAAAACCAAAAGTTTTCTATCGCTCAAATCTCGCGTATAAGCGTAAACATTCGGGTTTTCTTCATCAACGAGCGTATATTTGCCGTAAATCAAAACCGAATTGTCTCGGCGGAATTTAACGATGCGGCGGAAATAATTCAGCACGGAATTTTCGTCCGTTTCCTGCGCTGCGGCGTTGATTTTCGTGTAATCGGGATTAACCTTCAGCCACGGTTTGCCGGTGGTAAATCCGCCGTTTTCCGAGTTGTTCCATTGAAACGGCGTGCGTCCGTTGTCGCGTCCGGTGATTTTGTGCGATTCGATTATTTGATTGACATCTCTGCCTTCCTTTTCAAAAAGCCGGTGCAGATTGATCGTCATAATGTCCCGATAATCCTCAATTTTATCGAACTTGATGTTCGTCATTCCGAGTTCGTCGCCGAAATAATAATACGGTGTGCCGCGCATCGTCATCAGAAAAGTCGTCAGCATTTTCGACGAAACCTCCCGAAATTCGGGCGCGTCACTGCCCCAGCGAGTGACCATTCGCGGCTGATCGTGATTGCCCAAATAAATCGTTCCCCAACCTTTTTCGGCGAACACCGCGTCCCATTTTGAATAGACCTTTTTGAAATCACGGAGATTCCAGCCGTTCGGATCGAGAATGCGATGGTGATGCTCCGCCAAACCCAAATCTATCGCCTCGAAATGATACGACATATTGAGTTCATTGCGGTCTTCGTCCACATAATCCGACACATTTTCGGCGGTTGTTCCCGGACCTTCGGCGACGGTCATAATGTCGTATTTCGACAAAACTTCGCGGTTCATTTCCTGCAAATACTCGTGGCGGTTTTCGCCTTCCGCGTAGTATTGAATAAAATTGCCGCCGTATTTTTCGGGCAGTTCGGGAAACGTCGTGTCTTTCGAGATAAACGTGATGACATCCATCCGAAAACCGTCAATTCCTTTGTCGAACCAGAAGCGCATTAAATCATAAATTTCCTCGCGCACTTTCGGGTTTTCCCAATTCAAATCCGGCTGTTTGCGCGAAAAATAGTGTAGATAATAGGAATTCGTCGCCTCGTCAAACGCCCAGGCATCGGCGTTGACATCGAAAAAACTCCAGCGATTTGCCGGTTTGCCTTGCTCCGCGTTCCACCAGTGATAATAATTTCGATACGGATTATCGCGTGATTGGCGCGATTCCTGAAACCAGTAATGTTCGTCGCTCGAATGGTTGACGACTAAATCCAGAACCAATCTGATGCCGCGTTCGTGGAGTCCTTCGAGCATTTCGTCGAAATCTTCCATCGTCCCGAACTCCTTCATAATCGCCCGATAATCGGAAATATCGTAGCCGTTATCGTCGTTCGGCGAGCCGAAAATCGGGTTCAGCCAGACGACATCAATGCCGAGCGATTTAATGTAATCGAGCTTTTCGATAACGCCGCGCAAATCGCCCACGCCGTCGCCGTTCGAGTCTTTGAAGGAGCGCGGATAAATTTGATAAACGACTGCCTCTTTCCACCATTTTTTTTCTGTCATATTCTTATACTTAAAAGATTATATTGCCTACGAAATACACGAAAATTACGGAAAAAGAAATTAAATCGGTTCTAAACTTTTCGTTTCTTTCGTGCATTTCGTGGGCAATGTTTCTTATGCCTTACTCACCGCAGTTCCGCGTGTTTCGGATTCTAAAACATCGTCTTCGCCAACGTATTGCGGTTCGACATCTTTGGTGATGAACATACAGGCAACGGCAGCCAAAATAAAACAAATACCGCACAAAACCAGCGCGTTGCGCGGATCGCCTTTGAGCAGTGTGTCGAAATAAAATCCGGCACTGACATTATTCATAATTTGCGGAATGCAGATGAAAGCGTTGAGTAGTCCCATATAAACGCCGATTCGCTTTGCCGAAACAACCGAAGTCGTCATAATAAATGGAATCGTGATGATCGCCGACCACGCGATGCCGACCAAAATCATACAATCGGCAACCCCGAAAATCGTATCCGTAACCGGAAACGCATCGTAAATATATGGAAAATGAATTGTGAGTAAAACGCTTCTTAGTGCATTGAAAACCGTCGTATCAAAGATGCCGTAGAAATTATTCACGAAAAGCATCGAAATAAAGCCTAATCCTCCGATGACCAAAGAAACGGCGTAGGTTAATCTGATTCCGATTCTTCTGACAATTGAGGGAATCAGAAAAGCCATTACTACAGTCGTTACATTCATATAAATAAAAGCGATTCCGCCGTGCGCCGATCCAACGGCATAATTCGGCGAATCGGTCGTCGGGGCATTAAATGAATGTCTCGCAATCGAATCCGAGAGATGCTGCCACATAAACGGCAGACCATACCAGCTAAAAAGTTTCACCCACCAAATGCGTTTCAAAGCGGTCGGCATCTCGATTACGGCTGCCCAAATATCCTTGAATGCGTGAACGATTTTTCCGCCGATTCCGCCTTTGGCGGCTTGTTCGGCGCGAAATTCTTCGAGGTTGTCGGGCGGATATTCGTCGGTCGTGAAATTCGTCCAAGCCATCGTCGTCAGCATCGCCGCGACACCGATGACGAATGAGTATTTAACGATGTTTGGAATCTGTGTGCCGTCCCGCGTATCGTCGGAAATGCCGAACGACAACAAAAGCAGAGGCATCAAACCCGCCGCGATTTGTCCGCCGGCGATCATAAAAGTCTGCACGGAAAAACCGATTGTCCGCTGTTTATCGTTGAGTTTGTCGCCGACCATCGCGCGATACGGCTCCATCGCCGTATTCATCGAAGCGTCCAAAATCCAAAACAAACCGACCGCCATCCACAACGCGGACGAATACGGCATCAGCAAAACCGCCACGCTGCCCGTCAATGCTCCGACCAGAAAAAACGGTTTCCGCCGCCCGAACCGAGTCCAAGTCCCGTCGCTGATCGCCCCGATGATCGGCTGAATCAGCAAACCCGTGACCGGACCGGCAAGCCACAGAATCGCCAGTTTCGACTGATTCGCGCCCAAATAACGGAAAATCGGACTCAAATTCGCCTGTTGCAAACCGAATCCGTATTGAATGCCGAGAAATCCGAAACTCATATTCCAGATTTGCCAAAACGACAGCATTGGTTTTCGTTGTGTATTCATAAATTTTGAATGCTCCTAATTTAATAATTCCAGCACGACGGCTTCATATGGTTTCAACTTGCCGTCGGTCGAAGCGGCGGCGTAATTGCCGAGCAAAACTTTCGCTTTGCTCAAATCGAGTCCGGTGTTCACCGTCGCTTCCTGCGCTTTGAAGTTCAGTAAAACCAACAATTTTCTGCCGTTCATCTCGCGCAGATAGGCGTAAACGCTTTCGTTATCGGCATCGAGCAGCGTGTATTTGCCGTAAACCAAAGTCAGTTCTTTTTTACGCAGGGCAGTTAATTTACGAAAATAATTCAAGGGCGATTCGGCGTTTTTTTCTTCTGCCGCGACGTTGACGGTTTCGTAATTCGGATTGACTTTGAGCCACGGTTTGCCGCTCGTAAATCCGGCGTTCGGCGTGTTTTCCCACTGAAACGGCGTTCGTCCGTTGTCTCTTGCCGCGATTTTTTGCGATTCGAGAAACTGTTTTAAATCGCCGCCTTCTTTTTCGATGCCTTTATACCAATTGATTGATTCGATGTCATTGTAATCTGAAATGTTATCGAATTTGATATTGTTCATTCCGAGTTCGTCGCCGAAATAATAATAAGGCGTAGCTCGCATCGTTAAAAGAAATGTCGAAAGCATTTTCGATGAAACTTCGCGGAATTCCGGCGCGTCGTTGCCCCAGCGCGTCAGCATTCGCGGCTGGTCGTGATTGCCGAGATAAATCGTTCCCCAACCTTTTTGGTCGAAATTATCGCTCCATTTTGAATAGATTTTTTTGAAGTCGGTCAGTTTCCAGCCCGCCGGATCAATGAGTTTTTTGGAGTTCGGCAGATAGCCGAGTCCAACGCCGTCGAAATGATACATCATATTGAGTTCGCGGCGGTCTTCGTCCACAAAATTATGCGCGTCTTCGGCGGAAACACCGATTTCGCCGACCGTCATCACGTCGTATTTCGACAAAACTGCCTGGTTCATTTCCTGCAAATAGTCGTGAACGTGCGGACCGTGCGAGTAGAACGCGCCCCAATTATCGTTATATTCAGCCGGAATCGGCGGAAACGTCGGGTCTTTGGAAATAAACGCGATGACATCCATTCGGAAACCGTCAACGCCTTTGTCAAACCAGAACTTCAGCATCGAATACATTTCCTGCCGCAGTTTCGGGTTTTCCCAATTCAAATCCGGCTGTTTCTGCGAGAAAATGTGCAGGTAATAAGATTTCGTCGCCTCGTCGTATTTCCAGGCATCGCCGTTGACATCGAAAAAACTCACCCGTTTGTTCGGTTTGCCTTTTTCTTCGTCCCACCAATGATAATAATTTCGATACGGGTTGTCGCGTGATCGGCGCGATTCCTGAAACCATCGGTGTTCGTCCGAAGAATGATTCGCCACTAAATCCAAAACGATTTTTATTTTCCGGTCGTGCGCCGCTTTGAGCAGCGCGTCGAAGTCTTCCATCGTCCCGAAATCCTTCATAATCGCCTGATAATCGGAAACATCGTAACCGTTATCGTCGTTCGGCGAACTGAAAATCGGGTTGAGCCAAATTACATCAACGCCCAAACTTTTCACATAATCGAGCTTTTCCGTAACTCCCTTCAGATCGCCGATGCCGTCGCCGTTCGTGTCTTTGAAAGAACGCGGATAAATCTGATAAACGACCGCTTCCTTCCACCATTTGCGATTCGGAATTTTATCGGCGGTTTTGATTGCCAGAGCGTTGACGGCGACGTTTTGATTATTGGAATCGGTCGGCGTTTGACACGCTGCCGCTAAAATCAATACCGAGACCGCCGTCAGAAAAAGCACTTTTCGATGATTCATATTTCAACTCCGTATTAAACCTAAACAATTAGGCAGGCTGAAAAATAAATTTCCAGTGTTCTGAGTTTAAAATGCGAATTAGTAGTTGGAATTTCGCTAATCGCTCAGACTCCTTCTCTGCGTCCTCTGCGTGAGAAATAATTTCACGCGGAGGCGCAGAGGACGCAGAGAAAACTCAGGTTATTTCAACATTTATTTCAACTGCTGATTCGCCTTAAACTCTATTTGTCACGCCCGCGAAGCGCGGCGTGCAGCACGCCCAAGCGTGAACTCAAAACATTGGGAAACTTATTTTCCAAACTGCTGAGAACTTGAACGCGGACGACAGATCTTTGCGTCGGCTTCAAAAAATTCAAATTTTTTGTCGGCTCCGTCTTGCTTGCGATTGTCGTCTTAAACTATGCTGAATGCACTTATGAACGAGTCCGCAAAAAACGAATCGCCGCGAGCGACACCGGAGCAGTTGACGCAAATTTTCCAATACATCAAAGAAAATTGGCGAACTCTTTCGCGTTCAAACAAAGATTTGGCGAAATCCGC
>JAYVKL010000112.1:0-16581 GCA_043768465.1 Pyrinomonadaceae bacterium | reverse complement strand
GGTTCAGCGTCAAACTTGTCAACGCGATCACTTGGGTCAAGACGAATCCGACTCCGCGCCAACTCAAACGTCGTCTGGTCAGCAGCACCGAGCCGTTTTTTCGTTTTGTAAAATCGGAGGATTACCGTTATTTTGTTGACGAATTTCTGAAGCGCGAGGAAACCGGCAAAACGAACGGCAATGCCAATACAAACGTCGGCAAAACATATTTTGACTTGATTGAAAAATCCGAACTGACCGCCGGGCAAAAAAACTTGGCGCGGCTCCGCTTGACGGAAATTATCGAAGAAGTGCGCGGCGGGAAAATTCAGGGCTTTCGGATGAAGATTCGCGGCATTCATTCCGAACCGTTCGGCGGACAAGACGGCGGGCGCAAAATTCAACTTGATAAAAACGGGTTTACTCTGATTCGGATTCACGGCAATCCGCTTAAGAAGGATGTCATCACGAGTTCTGTCGAATCCTTGAAAAACGCGGCGCATCCGGCGATTTATCCGGTGGCGATTGTCGAGGAATTTTTGAATTTATTAACCGAAGAAGGCGACGTGGTGCTTGACCCGTTTATCGGTTCGGGGTCAACTGCGGTCGCCGCCGTTAAGAAAAACAGAAATTTTATCGGCTTCGACATCAACGCCGGGTATTGCGAATATGCGCGGGAGAGAATCGAGCAAGCCGCACTTCAACAAAAACTTTTTTGAAATGTTTGAAAATTTGAAAGAAATTTTGTAAAACGCATTTGCAGCGGCGAAACTGAAAACAAAAAATGACTGAAAACCTCAAATCCCAACTCAAATTAACTTTTAGAAAGGAATTAATTGAGCTTGTCAATCAACTGAACAAATACGTTTCAACCGACGACGGGCAATGGACAATCAAGGGTTTTCTCGATGTTTTCCAAAACATCTACACGATTTCCGCCGACACGAAAATCGTTTCAAAAATTTTGGAGATTCATATTTTCCCGAAAATTCTCGAATTTGCGAATAAGCACGGCTACAAAGTCGTTCTGACTAAACATCAAAATTATTATCCCGACGTTTCGTTTGTCAGTTCTGAAGACGAGCAAATTAAATTTGCCGTAGATTTCAAAACAACTTATCGTCTGCCGCTGCATCCTAAATTTTGTAACGGCTTCACGCTTGGTTCGCACGGCGAATATTTTATCAATCGCGGCAGCACGAAAAACATTCAGTTTTCTTACAGTCAATACCTCGGACATTTTTGTTTGGGAATAATCTATTCGCGTTCGGATTTCCGCGAATCGGACGAAACGCGAATTTATAAAATTGACGAACTTCATTCGATAACTTCCGTCATCAGCGATTTTCAATTTTTCGTCGCCGAAAAGTGGGAGATCGCTTCGGATTCGAGCGGCAGCGGAAACACTGTCAACATCGGAAGCATCAACAAAATCAGTGATATTCTTGAATGCAGTGGAGTGTTCAAAACTTTGGGCGAAACGTGGTTTGATGATTATTGGATGAATTACGGTAAAATTACCATCATCGGCGAAGGCGGCAAACCGCGAAAAATTACCAAGCTGAAACAGTTTCTCGAATATCGCGGAGCAGACGCGAATTTGGTTAATTTAAGAGCGTCGAGAAGAAATAAATGAGGAAAATTATCGTTCCGCCCATTAAATGTCAAGGCATCAAATCAAAACTCGCCGGTTGGATTTTGGAGTTTATAAAATTGCGGAAAGACGAATGCTGGATCGAGCCGTTTATGGGTTCGGGTGCGGTCGGCTTCAATTTGCAGCCTGAAAAGGCTTTGTTTTGTGATCTTAATCCGCATTTGATAAATTTTTATAACTCAATCAAAACAGGCGAAATAACATCTGTAATTGCGCGGGAGTTTTTGGAAAAAGAAGGCGCGTCGCTCAAAGATCAAGGCGAAAGCTATTATTATTTTATTCGGGAAAGATTCAATGAAATGAAAGATTCTCTAGATTTTCTCTTTCTCAATCGCGCTTGTTTTAACGGCGTAATGCGTTTCAATCGCAAAGGATTTTATAATGTTCCGTTCGGGCATAAACCCGAGCGATTCGCTAAAGCCTACGTGACGAAGATTTGCAATCAAATCGAAAAGGTTGAAGTAGCGACGCGAAATTTTGATTGGCAATTTGTTTGCCAGGATTTTCGCCGCACGATTTTGGAATCGGGTGAAAATGATTTGATTTATTGCGACCCGCCGTATTTCGGCAGACACGCCGATTACTTTAACTCGTGGGCGGAAACCGAAGAAAATGAATTGTTCGGATTGCTGGAGAAAACGGCGGCGAAGTTTATTCTCTCGACTTGGCACAGCAACGAATATCGGGATAATCAAGAACTGGAAAAATACTCGAAAAAATTTGAAGTTGTTACCCATCGGCATTTTTACCACGTCGGCGCAAGCGAAAAAAACCGCAAGCCGATGACCGAAGCAATCGTCTTAAATTATACGGCGGATCAAAAGCAGGTTTTATATCAAACAGCGCAGGCACGATTATTTGCATAGAAATTATGAATCAGACATATATCAACGAACTGAAAAATCACATCGGCGCGGAAGTTACGCTGAAAGGCTGGCTTTATAATGCGCGTTCGAGCGGCAAACTCGTCTTTTTGCAGATGCGCGACGGCACGGGCATCGTTCAATGCGTCGTTTTCAAACCGAATGACGAACAGTTATTCGAGACGGCAAAATCGCTCGGACAGGAATCTTCGATTATCGTGACCGGCAAGGTTAAAGAAGATACGCGCTCGTCAATCGGTGTCGAATTGGACGTGACCGGCTTGGAGGTTATTCAAAATGCCAGCGATTATCCGATTACGCCGAAGGAACACGGCACGGAATTTTTGATGGATAATCGCCATTTGTGGATTCGCTCGAAAAAGCAGAACGCGGTTTTGAAAGTTCGCCACACGGTCGTCAAAGCGACCCGCGATTTTTTCGATGACAACGGTTTCATTTTAGCCGACACGCCGATTTTCACGCCCGCCGCCTGCGAAGGCACGACGACGCTTTTTGAAGTTGATTATTTTGAAGACGATAAAGCGTATCTGACGCAGAGCGGACAATTATATAACGAAGCGACTGCCGCGAGTTTGGGCAGAAGTTACGCTTTCGGTCCGGTTTTCCGCGCCGAAAAATCGAAAACGCGTCGCCATCTAACCGAGTTTTGGATGGTCGAGCCGGAAATGACTTTCGCCCATCTCGACGACGTGATGACTCTGGGCGAAGGTCTGATTAAATTCATCGTCGAAAGAGTTTTAGCTGACCGGCGCGAAGAATTAATCATTCTCGAACGCGACATTGCTAAACTCGAAGCGATTCTCGCGGCGGGTTTTCCCCGCGTTCATTACGACGAAGCGGTGAAAATTTTGAACGACGGGTTTGCGAAAGGCGAACTCGAAAATGATTTTGAATGGGGCGGCGATTTCGGTGCGCCGGACGAAACTTATATCTCGAAACAATTCGACGCGCCGGTTTTCGTTCACCACTTTCCGGCGGCAATCAAGGCGTTTTATTTTGAACTCGATAAAGAACGCCCGGAATTGGCATTGGGCGCGGATTTGCTCGCGCCGGAAGGCTACGGCGAAATCATCGGCGGCGGCGAACGCGCGATGAATCTCGAATTTATGGAAGCACAAATCGAGAAACACAATCTGCCGAAAGAATCGTTCGAGTGGTATCTGGATTTACGAAGATTCGGTTCGGTTCCGCACGCCGGTTTCGGAATGGGAATCGAACGCTGCACGGCTTGGATGTGCGGCATCGAACACGTTCGGGAGACGATTCCGTTTCCGCGAATGCTCAATCGTTTGAAACCGTAATCAACGAAACAGCGAAATGCCGAATGTGATTGTTATTGCAGGAGCGAACGGCGCGGGTAAAACTACGCTCGCGCCTTTTTTGCTGCGCGATGTATTCGGCATTTCGGAATACGTCAATGCTGATACGATTGCGGCGGGCTTATCGGCTTTCGCGCCGGAAAATTCGGCGTTTGAAGCGGGAAGAATTATGCTCGCCCATATTCGAGGTTTGGCTAAAAAGCAAAAAGATTTTGCTTTTGAAACAACTTTGGCAAGCAGATTTTATGCCGGCTGGCTGCGCCGGCGGCAGTCGGAAGGTTATCATTTTCACCTTATCTTTCTTTATTTGCCGAGCGCGGAATTAGCCGTCGAGCGAGTTAAATCGCGCATCAGGTTGGGCGGACATTCGATACCTCAAAATGTTATCCGGCGCAGATACGCGGCAGGTCTGCGAAACTTTTTTGAAATGTATCAACCGATTGCCGATAGTTGGCGATTTTACGAAGCGTCCGAAACGCCGTCGTTAATTGCTTCGGGCGCGAAAGACGGTAAAATAAATTTGGTCAAAGCCGGATTATGGAACAAAATCATAAAATTGAAACAGTGAAGTCGGAAAGATTGCTCATCGAGTTCGGTGAAAAAGTTGATGAATCCATCAAAAAAGCCGTTAATAACGCTTTGCTCGAACACCAACGCGCCGGAAACTCCGTTGCCGTTTGGCGCAACGGGAAAGTCGTGATACTTCAACCGGAGAACATCGTTTTAAATAAAATGTAACGCGCCACCGCCCGGATAGGCGGCATCGAACACGTTCGGGAGACGATTCCGTTTCCGCGAATGCTCAATCGCTTGAGGCCGTAAAAGCAGCGGCGTTGATGAAATTTGTGAAATCGCGCTTGCCAACAAAACACCGGAGTGCTAATCTACACGCTTGTCAAACGAACTTGGCACGGTAGAGGAAGACAGCGGAGAGCTGTTCAACGACTACCATTTTCATTTTTGATACGATGCTTTCAAAGAACTTTGCGGTTTTTATGCGAACTACTACGACGCGCTAAACACGGCGCGTATTTCGGCGTTTGGTATTTCAAAACGCTAAGGCAAAGTCGCTCTTATCAAATCAAATCTGTTTAGTAGTAGATTGTTAATCGTTAATCGGTTAATCGAATTTTTAGATGAAGCGGCTATTTTGCGAACAGCAAAGTCGGGTGGCTGTATTTAAAACGATTTAACAAATGACCATTTGCAATTAACCGAGTGATGAGCGAAATCAAAGTAAAAGTCGGCGAAAATCAGCGAAGTTTCTCCGCGCCGGTGAGCGTGGCAGAGGCTTTGAAGTCTCTTGACCGCGATGCTCTAAAAAAATCTCTCGCCGCGAAAGTCAACGGCGAAGAAGTGGATTTGTCTTTTACTCTCGGCGAATCGGACGAGGTTTTATCAATCGAGGCGATTACGCCCGAATCACGCGACGGTTTGCAGTTGATTCGCCATTCGACGGCGCATTTGCTGGCGGCGGCGGTGCTTGATTTGTTTCCCGGCACGAAACTCGGAGTCGGTCCGGCACTGATGGAAGATGCGCGTTACGGTTATTATTACGACGTGATCGCGCCGCGCCATCTGACCGACGCGGATTTGCCCGTAATCGAAAAGAAAATGCGGGCGATGGCAAAACAAAACCTGCCGTATCGCCGCGAAGTTCTCGCCAAAGCCGAATTGATAAAACTTTTTGCGGAACGCGACGAGCCGCTCAAATGTCAGTTAATTGATGAGAAAGCCGACGCGACCGCGACCGCCTATTATATTGACAACACGCCGTTTGTAGATTTCTGTCTGGGTCCGCACGTTTCCAACACTAACAAATTAAAAGCTTTTAAACTGCTCGCACTTTCCGGCGCGTATTGGAAAGGCGACGCGGAAAACGAGCAGATGCAGCGGATTTACGGAACCGCTTTTGCCACTCAGGAAGAACTCGACGGCTGGATCAAACAGCGCGAGGAAGCCGAAAAACGCGATCATCGGCGGCTCGGCAGGGAGTTGGATTTGTTTTCGATTTCCGACGATTACGGGCAGGGCTTAATTTTGTGGCATCCGAAAGGCGGCACGATTCGGATGGAGATGGAAAATCTTCTCAAAGAAGAATTGCAAAAACGCGGATACAGTTTTGTTTACACGCCGCACATCGCCAAACGCGAGTTGTGGCGCGTCAGCGGACACGAAGAAAATTACGCCGACGGAATGTATGCCCCGACCAGCATCGAGGACGAAGAATATCGTTTGAAACCGATGAACTGCCCGTTTCATATCGGCATTTATAAGGCTACACCGAAATCCTACCGCGATTTGCCGCAGCGTTATTCGGAATTCGGAACGGTTTATCGCGCCGAACTTTCAGGGACGGTTCACGGTTTGATGCGCTGTCGCGGATTTACCGTTGACGACGCGCATTTGTTCGTGCGCCCCGATCAGGTGCGCGCCGAAGTCGCCGATTGTTTGGATTTCGCGCTGTTTGTTTTCAAGACTTACGGTTTTGAAAAGGTAAAATTTGAATTGTCGGTGCGCGGCGCGGCGGAAAACAAAGGTTATCTCGGCGCGGACGAAGATTGGGCAAACGCCGAAACTTCGCTGGCAAACGCTTTGCAGGAAAAAGGCATTTCATACGAAAGAATCGAAGGCGAAGCGGCGTTCTACGGTCCGAAGATTGACATCAAAATCGAAGATGCTATCGGCAGAATCTGGCAGCTCGGAACGATTCAGCTTGATTTTAATTTGCCTGACAGATTTGAGTTGGAATACGCGGGCGAAGACGGACAAAAACATCGCCCGGTAATGATTCATCGGGCTTTGTTCGGTTCGGTCGAAAGATTTTTCGGCATTTTAATCGAACATTATACGGGCGCGTTTCCCTTCTGGCTCGCTCCCGTGCAAATCGCGGTTTTGCCGATCACCGACCGCATCAACGATTACGCTGAAAGCGTCGGAAACGAATTAAAGCAAGCCGGATTTCGAGTCGAAGTCAGCACCAAATCGGACAAAATCGGCGCGAAAATCCGCGATGCTCAAATGCAAAAAGTTCCGTTTATGATCGTTTTGGGCGACAAGGAACTGGAAGAAAACCTCATCGCCGTCCGCGAACGCAAAGCGGGCGACATCGGGCAGATGAGTTTGGAAGAGTTTAAGGAAATGGCGCGAAGGTTGAAAGAAACTCGCGCCGTCGGCTTCAGTCGGGAGACGGAAAATCTCGCGGCTGCTTAACATTAGGAGAATAATTTATCGCTACAAGATTCAACAAAAATCGTCCCAGCCGTTTCCAGCGCGGACCGCTGCACCGCACGAACGAGCGCATCAGAGTCCCGTCGGTGCGCGTGATTGACGAAGACGGCAACCAGCTCGGCGTGATGGATTCGCGCGATGCCGTGCAGAGGGCGCGCGAAGAAGGCAAGGATTTGGTGGAAGTCGCGCCGAACGCCAAACCGCCGGTGTGCCGAATTATTGATTACGGAAAATTTCTTTACGAAGAAAAGAAAAAAGCGCACGAAGCCAAGAAAAAACAAGTGACGGTCGAAGTCAAGGAAATCAAATTTCGACCGGGAACCGACGATCACGATTACGGCTATCGAATGGAACGCGCTCGCGGCTGGATCACCGGCGGCGACAAAGTTCGCGCCACCATCGCCTTTCGCGGACGCGAAATGACGCACCGCGATTTAGGCGCGAACCTACTCGCCAAACTGCGCGACGATTTGGTTGACATCGCCGATGTCGAAGTTTCGCCGAAGATGGAAGGCTATCAGATGTTCGTTATTTTTGTGCCGAAGAAATCGAATCCGGCGGTTAAATAGATTTGAAATTAAACTTTTGAATGTTGAGTTTACATAACTCAAAAATCTAAAATCAAAGGTTGTTGGAGTTAGAAAATGCCAAAATTAAAAACACATAAAGGCGCGGCAAAGCGTTTTCGCTCGACGGCGAGCGGCAAATTCAAACGCGGACACGCCTACGCCCGTCATATTTTGACGAAGAAAACATCGAAACGAAAACGCAATCTCGATATTGACGTGTTGGTTTCGGAAAGCGACCAGAAGCGCGTTGAAAAGATGCTGCCATACGGAAGGAAATAATTACGAATTTCAAATTACGAATTACGAATTAAATTAAGCATTCGTAATTTAAAACTCGTAATTTGTAATTGAATTTAAGGAGTGAAATTATGCCAAGAGCAAAACGTGGTAATAAGCGTCTTGAGAAACGCAAAAAAATTCTAGCCTTAGCGAAAGGTTATTACGGAAGAAAATCGAAAACATATCGCTCGGCGAAAGAAGCGGTGGAACGGTCTTTGAATTTTGCCTACACGGGCAGAAAGCTGAAAAAGCGCGATTTCAGGCGGTTGTGGATCGTTCGCATCAATGCGGCGTGCCGTTTGAACGAAATGAAGTATTCGCATTTTATGCACGGCTTGAAAGTCGCCGGAATCGAACTGGACAGAAAAGTTCTCGCCGATTTAGCGGTCAAACAACCCGAAGCGTTTGCAACTTTAGCGGGACAGGTGAAAGACGCAATCAGCAAACAGGCGACTGTTTAATCTTCAAAAACCCGCCAATCGTAAAAATTCACGAAGCGTTCGAGATAGAATTCGGACGCTTTGTTTTTTGGTAAAATAAGTTGTGTTAGAATTCGGTTATGGAAAGCGTTCTTAACCCATCGTTAAAAGAAATAGCGCAAGCGGCAATCAATCAAAAATTGATTTTGCAAGGTGTCGGCTGGGATTTTTACGAACGGGTTTTGAAGGAATTCGCACATTCAAGTGCGCTTCATTTTGCTTACGATAACGGATTTTTGGAGATTGAAGTGCCTTTAGCCAAACACGAAAGACCGAACCGGATTTTGCAGGATTTAGTTTCTGCAATCTGCATTGAGAAAGAAATTAATTTCATTAGTGCCGGTTCGACCACTTTTTGTCAACGCGCCAAAGCCAAAGGTGTCGAACCCGACACTTGTTTTTATATCCAAAACGAAGCAAAAATTCGCGGCAAATCGGATATTGATTTAGCGAACGATCCGCCGCCGGATTTAGTGATTGAAGTTGACATAACGAGTCCTTCGCTCAACAAAATGCCGATTTATGCCGCTTTAGGTGTGTCGGAAGTTTGGCTTTATAAAGTCAGTAAAGTCGAATTTCATAAACTTTACGGAGAGTTTTATCAGGGGATTTCAAACAGCATAACTTTTCCGAAGTTGTCTGCCGAGAAAGCGACGGAATTTTTGCAGAAGGGTTTAATGGAAAGTTCTTCAAAGTGGATTCGTGAAATCCGCAAATGGGCAAATGAGATTGATTGAGAAAAGCCGTTTGAAAATTCAGTAAAGCGTTCGAGCATAAATTCGGACGCTTTGTTTTTTTGTAATTTTGCCGAACAAAGTCTTCTCAATTAAACTTTGTAGAGCGTCTGATGAATAGAAACAAAGCTAAATTATTAACGACATTCGGGGCTGCTTGCTGTTTATTTTCTTTGATGCTTTTGATTTATAACGCCTTTAAGTTTAGAGATTTTGACGCTTCGCCGCTTTTGCCGCTCGTCGGTGGAATCGCGCTGATTGTTATTTCAATGGCATATTACACGGAGAAATAAACAGGTCGGCATTCATTTTTTTATGTCTGAAGAAACAATACAAGTCGAGCAAATTCGACAAACCTTTGAAATAGAATTCGCAAAGTTTTCGCATTTGCGCGCTGACAATGGCAGTCTGAATCTAGCCGATGCCGAAAATTTCCAGCGCGAATTGAGCGATTTAAAAACTAAACACATCGGCAAAAAATCTGGAATCGCGGGCGCGAAAAAACTCATCGGTCGAGTTGCGCCCGAAGAACGCGGTGCGTTCGGGCAACTCGTGCAGACGATTGAAAAAGAGATCACGACGGCGATTGAAACAGTCGAAACGAATCTGAAAAAACACATCATCGAGGCGAAGATCGAGCGCGAGAGGTTGGATGTCACACTGCCCGGAACGCGCCCGCGCACCGGACATCTGCATATTTTAACGCTGCTGCGCCAGCAGATCGAAGACATTTTCGTATCCTTGGGTTATTCGATTGAAGACGACCGCGAGATTGAAACGGATTATTATAATTTCGACGCGCTCAACATTCCCGAAGGTCATCCGGCGCGTGAATCGCAGGATACTTTTTACACGACCGGCGGTTTTGCCCTGCGTTCGCAGACTTCGACCGTGCAAATCCGCGCGATGGAACGGCGCGGCGTGCCGATCCGAATCATCGCGCCCGGCAGAGTTTTTCGCCGCGACACGCCCGATATGACGCATACCCCGATGTTTCACCAAATCGAAGGTTTGTGCGTGGACAAAGGAATTACGATGGCGCATCTGAAAGGCACGGTTTCAGAATGGCTGAAAAGATTATTCGGCAAAGATACGAGAATCCGTTTGCGCCCGTCCTATTTCCCTTTCACCGAACCGAGCGCGGAATTCGATTTTTCGTGTTTCAAATGTAGCGGAAGCGGAACTTTTGAAGGTGAAAGATGTCGTCCGTGCAAAGGCTCGGGCTGGATCGAACTCGGCGGTTCGGGAATGGTTCACCCGAATGTTTTAAGAGCCTGCGGCGTTGACCCGAAGGTTTATTCGGGCTTTGCGTTTGGCTTCGGACTGGAAAGAATGTGCGCTTTGATGTATTCGCTCGACGATATTCGCCTTATGTTTGAAAATGACGTGAGATTTTTGGAGCAATTTAAATGAAACCCGATATACGTTTCGTTAATTAAAATTCACTAAAAATAATCCACCCGAAATTTGCTGCCGGCAAAGCAACATTTACTTTACAAAATAATTCGCTTATAAATAGAAACGTAACACCAAATCCACTGATACTTTCAAAAATTAAGGAGAAAATTATGGCAGGTAAATTTGAGTTAAAAAGGTCTAAAAGCGATAAGTTTCATTTTAATCTGAAGGCGGGCAACGGTCAGGAAATCGGCAGAAGCGAATATTATTCGTCTGAATCCGTGATGAACAACGGCATCGAATCCGTCAGGAAAAATGCTCCCGACGCAACTGTTGACGACACGACCGGCGCGTAATTTATAATGCGCGAATTTTCCAAATATAGATTGAAATGGGTTGGGCATCGTTTTACATTCAAAAGCTGAAGCAAGGCGAAACAGTGTCGTTTCGCCCGCGCGGTCATTCGATGAAAGGCAAAATAGAATCGGGACAGCTTTGCACGGTTGTTCCGATTTCTGATTTTGAAAATCTGCAAAAAGGCGACGTTGTTTTGTGTAAAGTGAACGGCAGCGAATATCTGCACTTGATAAAAACGTCTAACGGCAAAAGATTTCAAATCGGCAACAATCGAGGGCGCATAAACGGCTGGGTTGGAACGGCTGCAATTTTCGGGAAATGCGTTAAAATTGAAGATTAGGATTTCAATTCAATGAAAATTCTCGTAACGGGCGCGACAGGTTATATCGGCGGACGGCTGGTTCCGATTCTCTCGGAGAAAAAGCACGCCGGGCGCGTTTTGGTGTGCGACGCGCGGCGGCTCGAAGGGCGCGAATGGTATGAAAAGGTCAAAGTATTTGACGGTGATTTGGAAAACCGCGAAGAAATCGTGCGGGCGGCAAAAGACGTTGACGACGAAAGCGGAATTTTAGGACGCGACGTTTTGAATCGGGTTTCCATACTTTTTGATGGACTGAATTTAACCTGGCAGGAAATTATCGAGCGAACGCGGGAAATTTAGTATTTATGAATATCAGTTACAACTGGCTGAAAGATTTGATTGAAATAGATTTATCGCCAACCGATTTGGCGCGGAAATTGACGAACGTCGGTTTAGCGGTCGAAGGCATTCACGAATTCGGCGACGATTACGTTTTCGATATTGATGTCACGTCAAATCGCGGCGATTGCCTTTCGCATCTCGGCGTGGCGCGGGAAATCGGCGCGATTTCAGGTTCCAGATTGGAAGAAAATCTGGAATCTGAAACCTGGAATCTGGAATCTGGAACCTGGAATCTGGAATTAGTCCGAGTCGAAGATGCGGATTTGTGTCCGCGTTTCACGGCGCGAATTATCAGAAACGTCAAAATCGGCGCGTCGCCCGAGTGGTTAATTAAACGGCTCGAAGCGGTCGGCGAGCGTTCGATAAACAACGTCGCGGACATCACCAACTTTGCAATGCACGAACTTGGACAGCCGATGCACTCGTTTGATTTGAACAAATTAACGGGTAATCGAATCGTTGTCCGCCGCGCAAAATCAGGTGAAACAATTAAGACTTTGGATGAAGTCGAACGCAAATTGGATGAAACGATGCTGGCGATTTGCGATGCGGAAAAGCCCGTCGCCGTCGCCGGAATTATGGGCGGACTGGATTCTTCGATTACCGACGAAACGACCGACGTTTTGCTCGAAGTTGCCTATTTCAAACGCGAAAACATTCGTCAGACTTCGCGCAAATTGAAACTTTCGACCGAAGCGAGCCACCATTTCGAGCGCGGCGTTGACATCGAAAATCTGATTCGCGCCTCCAATCGCGCCGCCGAACTGATCTGCGAACTCGCGGGCGGCACGGCGGCGGAATTCGTTGACGTTTATCCGACGAAGTTCACGCCGAAGACGATTGAATCGAATGATATTCAGTTCGCCGTCAAAAGACTAACCGGCTTGAATGTCGAAGAAGTCGAAATTCTGCGAATTTTGAACGCGCTCGGAATCAATTCCCGACTCTCGACACCCGACTTCCGACTCTTCACTTCCCCATCCTGGCGGCACGATATTTCAATTGAAGAAGATTTGGTGGAAGAGGTGGCGCGAATCGTCGGTTATGAAAATATCGGCGAAGAATTGCCACCCGCATTCGGCGCGGGCGAATATCAGTTGACGGAAAAGCGGAAAAAGGCTTTGCGGCAAACTCTGGCGACGCTCGGCTTTGACGAAACGATTTCCTACAGTTTTATTGACACCAAACACGACGAAGTTTTCGAGGCGATTCCGAACTCAACCGGCGCAGATGCCAACGGAAAATACGTTTCGCTGCGCGATTCGATTATCGAAGGCGCGACGCGAATGCGTCCGAGTTTGTTGTCAGGTTTGCTCGACGCGGTTCGCACGAATTTTAACCACCAAAAACGCGATATTAAATTGTTTGAACTCGGAAAAGTCTTTTCCGCCGCGCCGAAACAGGATGGTTTACCCGACGAGCGCGAGTTGCTGGCAATTGTCGTAACGGGCAATGAGTTGCTCGAAAATAAAGCGATGCCGGTGCGCGAACTCGATTTTTACGACGCGAAAGGCGCGTTGGAAAAAGCAATTGACGCGATCAATTCGCCGGTTCTGGAATTCGCGGCGAAAACGACGAAACATCTCCGAAAAGGTCAGTCGGCGGAAATCATATCGAACGGCGAGACCGTTGGCACAATCGGACGTTTGAACGATGAAATCGCGCGGAATTATAAATTCAGGCAGCCGGTCTTTGTCGCCGAAATTGATTTGCAAAAGCTGCTTTCTGAAAAGCAGCAAGCGGTTTTGTATCGTCCTCTGTCAGTTTATCCATCGGTCGTGCGCGACGTTTCACTGCTCGTTAAACGTGATGTTTCATTCGCGGAAATCAAGCGGACGGTCGGTTCGGGAAACGTCGAGCTACTGAAAAAAATTGAATTTGTTGACCTTTACGAAGGCAGCGGCGTGGCGGACGATAAGCGTTCGATAACGGTTCGGCTGGAATATCGCAGCGGCGAGCGAACGCTTTTAGAGGAAGAGGTCGAAACCGTCCACGCGCGAATTTTGCAGAATCTCGATGCAGATTTGGGCGCGAAGCTAAAATTTTAACAATTAATTAAGATAAAACTTGAAGTTTCCAGCAAAAAAAAACATAATCAGACGGAAAGTTCGACACCAAAAACACGGAGCAGCCTATGAACGGTTTGGCAGGAATGGAAAAATTTTCGCACCTCGAAGACAAAATTTATTTGACGATTGAAAACGTCCGCAAGCTGCGCGAAGAAAAAGAGCGCATCGAACGCGAAATGAAATCTCTGCGCCACGAAGTCGGCAGTCTGCTGTCGGAAAAACTGCGGCTGGAAGAAAAAGTCGAAGATTTGTTGAGCGAGCGCGACGCGATTCAACTGAAGGTCGAAGCGATGCTCGACGCGATGACGGTCATCGAACCGGACATGGCGGAAGCCGTCCACCGATAAAATTTATGCTCAACAGTAAATCCACCGGCAACGGAGTGGCGCAGTCAATCCGCGTCGAAATTTACAATCAAACTTACAACATCCGTTCGGACGGCGACAACGATTATATTCTGCGGCTCGCCGAATACGTTGACGGCAAAATGCGCGAAATATCGAGCGGGACGCTGACGGTTGATAGTCTGAAAGTCGCCATTTTAGCCGCTCTGCACATCGCCGACGAGTATCATCAATTGAAAAATCAGCAGGAACAATCCGACGCGCAATTAGCTTCCCGCAGCGCGGAATGCGCCGAAATGCTCGACCGGGTTCTCAAACACAAAGAAGTCGCGCCGCAGGAATTGGAAGTCGAACAGTAAAACAAAAATCACCCGTCGAAAATCAAATGAGAGAAACTCTTGAGCGGCTATTTTTAAAAACAGTCCGGCTTTACACTTTCAATACCCCGCTTCCCAAAGGTAAATATCGTTTGTCCGAAACGGCTCTAAGGCAGTGCCGTGCGGCTCCGCAAAAAATCATCACGCAATCTGCCGACGGGCGAAACTTCGAGGTTGATTTGACCGGCGGAATGCACGACGGCGTTTTCTTTTTCGGAGAATACGAGCCGGCGGTTTCGGAAGTCGTTTCTGCAATCGTCAGACCGGGCGACGTTTGTTTGGACATCGGGGCGAATTTCGGCTGGTTTACAACGCTTTTAGCTCGACTGACGGGAGCTGAGCAGGCAGCGTCGGTTCACGCTTTTGAACCGATGCCGGATGTTTTTGACGGGTTGAAAATAAATGTTCGATTGAACGATTTGCCGGAAAATGTTTTCCTGAATAATCTGGCGTTGGGCGATGAAATCAAACGAGTTTCCCTGCACCGTTTCGCCGATCTGCCGAGCGGACACAGTTCGCTTTCGGATATGGGCAAGGAAGAGTTTCAAACTTTCGACGTGCCGATGACGACGCTCGATTCGTATCTCGCCGAACACAAAATCGAAAATGTGGATTTTATTAAACTCGACATCGAAGGCGCGGAAATGATGTTTCTGCGCGGCGCGACCAAACTTTTCGAGCAGCCGATTCCGCCGTTTATAATCGCGGAAATGGCTCTGGGAACGACCAAGGGTTTCGGATATTTGCCGAACGATTTAATCGAGTTTATTCGCCGCTGCGCCGATTATAGATTTTACGCGCTGGACGAAACGAAATTTGTTTTAGAGGAAATAGAAGGTTTCACACCGGAACAAATCGGGGCGAATGTTTTGTGCGTTCCGAGAAACTGCGATCCGAGGCGTTTGGAAAAGTTAAAATTCAAACGGTCAAAAACCTCGAATTTGGCGTTTTCCATTTCCCTATTTTAGCGGCTGTGTTAGAATAATCTCAGGCGTTGAAATTTCTGCAATGTTCGTTACCGGACGGCACATAAATTGAGCCAACACTTGAATTACCGGGAGGTTAATGCCGCCGTTTCGGTGCAGTCTTTCACAGTTAAAGATTTGCCATAGAAGGCGGCTTCGATGTCGGAACTCGTTCCGGCAGAAAACCACCCACCTATTAACAATAGGTTCAATTCAATCGTTCGGAACGGCTTCGGCGGTGTTTTACGCCAACTTTTTTTGAGTAGAGAGCAAAGAGTGGAAAGTGGAGAGTTTATTGTCTTCACCGACCATTCTTTGCTTTCTGTTTTTTCATTTATGAACATTTTAATTATTGCCGATGTCGTGGCGCGTCCCGGCAGACTTGCCGTTTTAGACCAGATCAAATCGCTGCGCGACGAGTATAAAATTGACATCGCGCTGATGAACGGTGAAAACGTCGCGGGCGGCTTTTCCATCACGCCCGCGCTCGCCGACGAACTTTTCGCCGCCGGTTTTGACGTGATGACTTCGGGCAATCATATTTTTGACAAACAGGAAATAATTCCTTATTTGGAGAAAAATTCGCGGCTCGTTCGTCCGGCGAATTATCCGCCCGGAACGCCCGGCAGCGGTTTGTTCGTCGGCGAAATCAGCGGTCATAAAATTGCCGTGCTGAATCTGCTCGGCAGAGTTTTTATGCCGCCGAATACGGACGACCCGTTTCGGACTGCGAAAGAAAAAATTGAATTAATTCCCGACGACGTGAAAATTCGCCTGGTAGATTTTCACGCCGAAGCGACTTCGGAAAAATATGCGATGGGTTGGTATTTGAACGGCAAAGTGTCGGCGGTTTACGGTTCGCACACGCACGTTCCGACGGCTGACGAGCGAATTTTCGACGGCGGCACGGCGTATATTACCGATGTCGGAATGACGGGCAGTTACGACGGCGTAATCGGAATGGACAAATTCGACATTCTCGAACGCTTCACGAGGTTTCCCGCCAAACGCGCCGGACACGCGAAAAGCGATGTCTGGATTTGCGCGATTGTCATCGAAGTTGACGAGGCGACGGGCAAGGCGAAAAACATTAAACGTCTGCGGCTGGAATATAAAAGCTAAATTTTGTAATGTTTTGCAACTTAGAGTCTGTTTAAATTTTCAACAAGCGAGTTGTTTCAACATAATACGGATCATCGCCAGTTGGATGAAAGCCTTTGAAACTTCCGTCTTTTCTTCG
>JAYVKL010000111.1:0-25532 GCA_043768465.1 Pyrinomonadaceae bacterium | reverse complement strand
AACGGACTGTGGAATACACTAAAACTGAAGATATTAGATTACAAACTATGTTTTGCAAAGATAATTTCTTACGCTTAATTTCTACTCAAGACTGAGGTTGAGTTAGTAAGACTAAAACTAAAGTCTTACGGACAAAAAATCAGAAGAAGTGGTTAAACGGTTTGGTTTTGGTAGCAAGCGTAATAGTTATTGGCTTATGCGGACTTTTTGCAATCAGTTTTTTGATTGACACGATGGATAGAAATTCTCAAAGTAAAAAATTTGGAAACTCAAATAGATCAATGAACCAATATGATTTCTTAGGAAATCTTAATTCTTCCTCAAACCCTATAGGCAACAGAATGGTGGTTAATTACAATTCGCCACCCGAAACAATTCCAACCTCTAAAATAGTTGCCAGATTCATTTGGATGGGAGCAAATTTTTCCGCACCTATTCAAAAAAGAAGTATAACCGTCTCCTCAAACGGAAAAACTTTCAAAAAAAGGACAAGCGATCAAGGTTGGATTGTTCTCAGCGGCGTTCCCTGCAATCAGACTGTAACTTTTTCTTTCGGTGGAGACGGCGTTATGTCAAGAAATCCCGGTGAATCAACAATGCCGATCGGAGGCAAAGGCAATCAATCTACTAAATTTATAAACCGTTCCGATAAACCTGTTCCGATTGGTTTATTCTCTTGGGAAAGTGGCGACTTTGTTCAAGATGATATGGATAATGTTGATGCTTGTTACACTTGTCAATGATTGCGAAAGAAAAATGAAACTTAGTTTCTCGCTTCCAAATTCAACAATTGATTGAGCGAAACGCCTTGCTGCATTACTTCGAGTGCGAGTGAAGCGGGCAGGAAAATTTGGAGGGGCAGAAATTTTATTGGTAATCGAGACAGCTTTTCGCTTTCAATTTCAATTTCGACATATTGACCGGCGCGAAACACCTTGCTACATTGATTCAGGAATAACAAGCCGGTTGAAGAACTCGGCGGCGGGAATTACTTCGAGTTTCGGCATTATTTTAAGCAAAAGCGCGGATCACGGATATTGTCGGTATAAAAATTTGAGGCAGCGGGGACACGGCATTACAAAACGGACATCTCAAAAAGTCTGAAACTCGTTGAAATGCCCGCCAATGCTAAATGCCGAAGGTCGGAATCGAACCGACATGGGATTGCTCCCGCTAGATTTTGAGTCTAGTGCGTATACCAATTTCGCCACTTCGGCGCGAAACACTAATGATAAAATTTTACCACTTTCGCGTCAAGCGTCCGTCTAAATTATCACTTTGCTCGAAAGAATTCTCTTTTTAATAAAATTTTTTCGCCTCTTAATTTTGTCGGATAACCATCAAAATTTGTCTCTTAACCTCTCGTAAGTCGTCGCCAAATCCTCAGGAATTGTGCGCGTTTCACCGATTGCCGTCATAAAGTTCGCATCGCCGACCCAGCGCGGGAGAATGTGCTGGTGCAGATGTTCCGCGACACCTGCGCCCGCCGCTTTTCCCTGGTTAATTCCGATGTTAAAGCCGTGCGGCTGGTAAACTTCGCGCAAAACGGTCTGGCAGTGCTTGGTTAAATCCATCATTTCGCTCGTAATGTTTTTGCCGGCGCGGTCCAGGTCAGCGAGATGCTCGAAAGGGATAATCATCAGATGACCGGAAATATACGGGTAGATATTGAGAATTACAAAATTAAATTCGGCGCGATGCAGAATAAAATTTTCTTCATCGCCCGCCGAATTATTCAGAATGCCGCAAAAGGCGCAGCCGCCGTTAACGGCGACTGCTTTTTGTTCGTTTGATTTGATATATGCGTATCGCCAGGGACTCCACAAAATGTCCATAAACGCTGACTCTCGACTATTTATTGATGAGTTCTTTGAGTTCTTTGCCGGGTTTGAAATAGGCGACGCGCTTGGCGGGAATATTGACCGCCGCGCCGGTTTTCGGGTTGCGCCCTTTGCGTGCGTCACGCTCGCGCACCCGGAAGCTGCCGAATCCGCGCAGTTCGATTTTCTCGCCTTTGTTGAGCGTTCCAACGATGCTGTCAAAAATTATTTCGACCAATTGTTCGGCATCTTTTTTGGTCATTTCAGCTTCTTGGGCGACTTTTTCCACTAAATCCGCTTTCGTCATTTAATTTTTCCTCGTTGCAGATTTTGACATTCGTTCTAAAAAGACTAACCGTTGGCGGTTTTTTCTTCCGACTCTTTCGTTTCATCCTTGATTGGATGTTCTTTGACATCAGCGGTTTCGAGTTCGCCCGCATCAGAATCAGCCGCCGGTCTATCGGTCAAATCGCCGAGTTCGAGCAAATCGTCGTCGTCATCATCCGATGCTTTGACAGCAGCTTTTGGTTCGGATTCGGCAACCGGTTCGTCCTCGGATTTAATCGTCTTGATCGGAGCTACGTCTTCAGTTTTACCGGCAGTTTCGCCGGTCGCCGGTTCAGTATCCGGTTCAGTTTTAACTTTATCAACGGGCGAAACGACAGCGGCTAAAATTTCCAGGACCGCTTTGGTAACGCCGGCAACAATCGGATTTCCTTCGACGGGCGACCGAGTTTCAGCAAGCGCAGGTTCTTCGACGACGGTTTCTTTATCAGATGGCATTTGATTTTCCGTTTCCGCCGTCGCCGCCACCGCCTCCGAATTTTCAGCGAGCGCGGAATCTACTTCGGCTGTTTCCGGTTCGGAGATTTTCAATTCGTCTGTTTCCGGTTCGTCTGTTTCGGGTGCTGCCTCCGGTTCGACTGTTTCCGGTTCGGTATTTTCGGTCGTCTGCTCCGCTGCCGCCGCCGCGCTGGTCGTCGCTAATTCCTCCTGTTCGGCGCGTTCTTTGGCTTGCAGGGCTTTTCTTTCCTTCTTGGACAAACGCGGTTCGTCGGGTTTGGTTTCTTCCTCACCGCCGCGTTTCAGGTTCATCAATTCGCCCAAACTCGCCATTCCGCCTTTGGCTTCGGTCGAATAACTTTTCGTGTCAACGACGGGATCGTTCGCCTTGCCGACGGCACGCGCCGATAAGCCGATTTTTTGAACGTCGCTTTCAATTCGCAGGATTTTAAAATCCATTTCCTGACCGATTGAGCCGATGTCCTCCGGGCGTTCGACCCGCTCGTCGGAAAGCTCCGAGATGTGGCACAAACCTTCGAGTTCATTGCCCAATTCGACGAATACACCGAAGCCGGTGAAGCGCGAAATTTTGCCGCGCACGACATCGCCCGGTTTATGGCTGGAAACGAAGGCGTCCCACGCGCTCGGTGTCAATTCTTTAATCGAAAGCGCCATCCGGCGATTATCGGTGTCAATATTTTTGATGACCGCTTCGACTTCCTGATCGCGTTTCAGAACGTCTTTGGCGTGTTTCAGTTTTTTCGAGTGCGTAATATCGGAAACGTGAACCAAGCCGTCAATGCCGTCTTCGATTTCGATAAATGCGCCGAAGTCGGTTAAGTTGCGAACTTTGCCGCGCACCGTTTGACCGACGCGATAACGCTCGTGAACGGTTTGCCACGGGTTCGTCATCAGTTGCTTCATTCCGAGGCTGATGCGGCGGTCAACCGTATCAACTCCTAAAACCTGAACTTCGACCGTATCGCCGGAGCGCACGAGTTTTTTCGGACTGGCGGAGCGTTTCGACCACGACATTTCGGAGACGTGAACCAGCCCTTCCACGCCCGGTTCGAGTTCGATGAAGGCTCCGTAATCGGTAACGCTCGACACGCGCCCGGTGATTTTGGCGTTAATCGGATAGAGTTCCATCACCGTTGACCACGGATCGGGAATCAATTGTTTGTAGCCGAGCGCGACTTTTTCCTTTTCGCGGTCGAGTTTCAGAACTTTAATCTGAACGGTCTCGTTGACCTTGAAAAGGTCGCCGGGATTTTGCAGTCTGCCCCACGACATATCGGTGACATGGAGCAGCCCGTCAATGCCGCCGATGTCAACGAACGCGCCGTATTCCGTCAAATTTTTGACGGTTCCCTCAATGATGTAGCCTTCCTGAATGTTGCCTAAAGTTTCGCTTTTCTGCTGATTGACGACTTTATCGGTCAAAACTTTACGCGACAGCACTATGTTGTTGCGCTTGCGGCTGAATTTGATGATCTGGGCTTCGATGTCGTGTCCGACGAACGAATTTAAATTGCGAATCGGGCGCGAATCAACCAGCGAACCGGGCAAAAACGCCTCAACGCCGTCGAGGTCAACGCGCAAACCGCCTTTGGTAACTTCCAGCACATGACCCGTAATCGGGGTTTCTTCGTTAAACGCTTTTTCGATAATCGCCCACGATTTGCGGCTCAACGCGTCGGCGCGCGACAGCATCGGCGGCGCGTCGCCCGAAGAAATGCTTTTGATGATGGCTTCGACCGCATCGCCTTTTTCAACCGTTACTTCGCCGGTCGGCGACGTGAAATCCTCAATTGGCGCAATGCCTTCGGATTTATAGCCGAAATCAATCAAAACGCCGCGTTCCGAGATGCCGACGATTTTCCCTTCGACCAAATCGCCGCTGTGAAAAATCGTCTGTTCCTGCTCGAATTTTTCGAGAATCGAGCCGAAATCTTCTTCCGGCGATGCGGTCGGCTCCGCCGCCGTCTCGACACCCGTTTCCTGCTCGTCAGCCGCCGCCGGCACGACCGCTTCGTTCGTGTTCGCTTGTTCGGAAGCAGGAGTTTCGCTGTTCGCCGACTCTTCTATTTCGTTGTTAACCTCGTTTGCCATTATAAGTTTATATCAATATCCTTTTATTAAAAGTTGCTGCTCAAAAATCGTGCGCCTTCGCGTATTATTCGGTCGGGTTTGGCAATATATTAAGGCTCCAGCGAACAAATTTCATTAACAGCCGCGAACCGCAGCGGCTGGAAAAGAAGTGTAATCGGCTGCTGATTTTGTGAGAAACAGGCTGGGAAAATACAGACAAGGCATTAATTTTTGCTTCACTTCCGCACATTGCACGTTTGACCGGATAAGACTAAAATCTACACGCCGAACCGCTCGCCTGTCAAGACAATAAAAGTGAAAAGGCAAAAGTGAAAAGGGAAAGGGCAAAAGGCAAAAGGCAAAAGTGAGAAAAGGACGACGATGTTTCTATCAAACTTTCATTGTCGCCGGTCTTCAATATACTTTCGCCTTTTGCTTTTTTACTTTTGCCTTTTCAAACTTTCTGAACTACATTCTCGAAAAAATTTCCGTTACTTTTCCGACTCCGCTGGTGCGCTCCATTTCCTCTTTGGCTTGCGCCGTCGTGTTTTGGATGCCGGCGAGCCGCAGACGAAACTCGTCCGGGTTGGTCGAGCCGCGCAGTGCCTCTTCGAGCGTGATCATCTCCGACTGATAAAGATAAAACAGCGATTGGTCGAACGTCTGCATCCCGTATTGCGAAGTTCCCGAAGCAATTGCGTCCCGAACCTGCGAAGTTTTGTCCTCGTGCAGAATATAATCGCGGATGAGCGGCGTGGAAATCAAAACTTCGACCGCCGGAACGCGGCTCATTCCCCTGGCTGACTTCATCAGACGCTGGGAGACGACGGCTTTCAGAAGTCCGGCGAGTTGAATGCGAATTGACTTTTGCTGATACGGCGGAAACGCCGTGATGATGCGCGTCAGCGTTTCCGAAGCGTCTAAAGTGTGTAGGGTTGAGAAAACCAGATGTCCGGTCTCGGCGGCTAGAAGCGCGGTTTCAATCGTTTCCAAATCGCGCATTTCGCCGACTAGAATCACGTCCGGGTCTTGCCGCAAAGAGCCGCGCAACGCTTCGGCGAACGAGCGCGTGTCAACGTCAACTTCGCGCTGCGTGATAAAAGATTTCTTGTCTTTGTGCAGAAATTCTATCGGGTCTTCGACGGTCACGATGTGCGAATTGCGCGATTGATTGATCGAATCAATCATCGCCGCGAGCGTCGTGGATTTTCCCGAACCGGTCGTTCCCGTCACCAAAACCAAACCGCGATTTTCTTCGGCGATTTTATTTAACACCGGCGGCAATCCGAGTTCGCTGAAATTGCGGACGTAATCGGAAATCACGCGGGCGACGATGCCGATGGAGTTGCGCTGCTGAAAGATATTAACGCGAAACCTGCCCAAACCAGCAACGCCGTAACCAATGTCAACTTCGTAGGCATCTTTGAAGTGCATTTTTTGACGATTGGACATCATCGAAAAAGCCATTTCGAGCGTTTCGTCCTGCGTCAGGCGGCTCACGCCGGACACCGGACGCAGTTCGCCGTTAACGCGAATGACGGGAAAAGAACCGGCGCGTAAATGTAAATCCGATGCGCCGAAGCTCATCGCCATACGCAGTAAATCATCAATTCTACTCGGCATAAATATAAGAAGTTTAGCGATTTAGGTTAAAAGGAAAGATTCAATGCTGGGTTATTTGAACACGGCAAACCGCTCTGTTTAGATTCTAGCCTTTATGGAAAGGGCGCGTCAATAGTTTTTTCGGGCTGCCGACCTGACCGGTTCGGCGGCGGCGAATTGCATCCGAAGCCTGCGACAAATAAGCGTGTTATAATTCCTGTCAACACGAAAAATTATGTCTTTAATGCTTCAGGAAATTACGGAACAGCCGGAAGTTCTGGAAAAAACGATTCGGGCGGAAAGCGGGAAATACGAGAAACTCAAAACTTTTCTACGCCAAAGAGACGTTGATTTAATCGTGCTGGTCGCGCGCGGAAGTTCCGACAACGCCGCGCTTTTGGGACGTTATCTGCTGGAAATTACGACCGGCATTCCCGTCTCTTTGTCCGCGCCCGCCGTTTACACGCTTTATAAAGCCGATTTGAAATTGAGACGCGCTCTGGTAATCGGCATCTCGCAGTCGGGTGAGGGAGCGGACATCAATCAGGTTTTGGAAGCGGCGAAAAAATCCGGCGCGTTCACGCTCGGCATCACCAACGAAGCCGCCTCGACGATGGCGAAAATCGTGGACGAAACGCTGCTGATTCACGCCGGGCGCGAAAAATCGGTTGCCGCCACCAAAACTTATACCGGGCAAATGCTGCATTTTTATCTGCTCGCCTCGATTTTGTCCGACGAAAAAATTGAGTTTGAGAAAATTCCGCAGTTCACCAGTCAGGCTTTGGAGTTTCAGCCGCAAATCGAAGAATTAGTGCAAAGATATGTTTTTATGGAAAACTGCGTCGTCGTCGGGCGCGGTTTAAATTATGGCAACGCTTATGAATGGGCGTTGAAATTGATGGAAACCTGCTATGTCGTCGCCGAGAGATTTTCGTCAGCCGACTTTTTTCACGGACCTCTGGCAATCGTCGAGCGGCGTTTTCCCGTGATGCTGTTTTCCCCGCAAGGCGTAACGCTGCCGAGCAATCTCGATTTATTAAAACGCTTGAAAGATTTACACGCCGATTCGTTTTCGGTCACCAACGATAAAGAAATCGCGGCGTTGAGTTCACGGACACTGCTGATGCCGCCGGAGATTACCGAGTTTTTATCGCCGATTCCGTTTATCGTCCCGGCGCAACTTTTCGCCGCGCTGCTCGCCGAAGCGAAAGGTTTGAACCCGGACGCGCCGCGTTCGCTGTCGAAAGTTACGACGACAATTTAACTTAATTTTTTGGAGCGTCCTTGAAAATTTACCGAGCGTGAAATAACCGAAATAATTCTAAATTTTAAATTTTGCATTCTAAATTTTTACCCGAAAAAACGGCGGAATTTTACGAGTGAAATGTAGAATGAAAAATTTAAAATTTAGAATTGCGACGATTTTAATTTTTGCAATACGCTCTGAAAAATTTATTCGTTCCGCTTGATAATCATCAAAGTTATATCGTCGTGCTGCGGCGCGAGACCGGCAAATAAATCTATCGCTTCAAAGATACGTTCGACGATTTTCTCCGACGATTTGGCGGCAATCGGGCGCAGACATTCGAGCAATCTTTCATCGCCCCATTCGGTTTCCGCTTCGTCGTAGGCTTCGGTTACGCCGTCCGAATAAAGCGCGAGCAAATCGCCTGCCGCGAGTCGAAAACTTCTTTCTTCGTAATTTTTCCCCAGCATTTCGAGCATTTCCGGCGGCATCATTCCAAACGGCAAACCCGTAGATTCGAGTTTTTCCACCGCGCCGTTTTCGCGCAAAACCAGACAATCGCCGTGTCCAGCGTTGACATATTTTGCTTTGCCCGTCGCCGGTTCGAGTTCGATTAAAATCGCCGTGACGAATTTATTGGATGGAGTCGTCGCGTGCAGCAGCTCATTCGTCCGCGCCGCCAGTTCAACCAGAGTCGGAACGCGCCCCAGCAACGCCCGCATCGTTGCCTGCACGTTGCTCATCAAAAGCGACGCGGGCAAACCTTTGCCGGAAACATCAGCGACGCAGAGCAGATAGGATTTTTCGTTTGCCGCGCTTGTCTCAATCGGCAGCACGTCGTAATAATCGCCGCCGCACCACCGCGCCGCGCGATTTTTCGCCGCCAAATCGTAGCCTTCGAGTTTGGGGAGAAATTCGGGAAAAAGTCCGGCTTGGATGCTCGCCGCCAATTCAATTTCCTGCTCGATTTTTTTGCGCTCGATAGTTTCGCGGACGAACCACGAATTTTCAAACGCGACTCCGGCTTGCGCGACTAACCCTGCGCCGAATTCCAAATCGGCTTCGCTGTATTCGGTTTTCCCCAAACGCGAACCGAAAATCAAAACTCCGGCGGTTGATTCCGAAGAGCGAATCGGAAACAGCAGTTCGGCTTTCTGCCCGATCAGAACTGTTTTAAAATCGCTTTCCGGCAAATTTTTTACCAGAACGGCTTCGGGTAAATCTTTAATAAACGGTGTGATTGCTTCGATTGACGGCAGCGCGATTCCTTTGTGCCGTTCGACCATCGGCTGATTTTCCTTTTTGACGGCGAGTGCGTATTTGCCGGTTGCCCAGCGCCCGGCGAGCGTCAGCACGAGCAGCCGCGCCACTTCTTCGGGTTCGAGCGTCGCCGTCAGCCCGCGCACCAAATCCAATAAAGCGCGAAGCTCCTGCACTTTTTCGTTAAGCTGAAAATTGAAACGGCGCGTTTCCGAATGCGCTTTAGCGTTGGCGAGACTGCTTGCGGCGATTGCCAGTAGAGCTTTCAAGGATTCTTCTTCATCGCCCGAAACGTCGCCGTGCGGCGGTTTGCCGATGCCCAGCAGTCCGGTTGGATTTGCTGCGTCGCCGATTGGATAAACGGCGTGAATCCCGGACTCGCGGGCGGATGTTTCGTCAAAAACGTCGCCGCTTTTGATCGATTTCAAACCGCGCATCTGAGCGTAACGCATCGCGCCATTTTCCTCGACGGCGACGAAACCGCGTCCGACGAGCGTTCTGCCCATCACCGTCCGCAGCAGATGTTTGAGCAAACTGTCCAAATCGAGTGACGAGTTTAAAAGTTGCGCCGATTCGAGCAGAGACTCCAAACGGGAAGCATCGAGCGAAGTATTATTCATCTTTATCGTCAGTGTTCAGAATTTACCTTTTTCGTTCAGAGTCCACGCTTGAGCGTGTTTCCGCCGCGCTTCGCTCTATGGAGAAGACAAACTCAAGTTTGGACTCTGAACCAAGAAGGTAAGTCCGATCATCAAAATTAAGGCTGCGTTGCAATGGTTTGAGAGCGATTTGTTGAACGGAGTTTCTGCCGCCGCTCGATTTATTTTTCGTCCGCCGGCTTTTTCAGACGTTTCATCAGATGCAGCGCGTTTTTCTTGCCCGGCTCGATTTCGTAGCGCACTTCGTCCATCAAAGATTTCATCAAGCGCATTCCCAAGCCGCCGGTTTTGCGGTCACTAATCAGTTTTTCGAGTTTTTCCTGATTGATAGTCTGCGGGTCAAAACCGTCGCCCGTGTCTTCGATGTCAATGCTCAAAGCATCGTCGGCGAGCGTGGCGCGAACGACGACTTCCTTGCTCACATCGTGTCCGTAGGCGTGTTCGATGACGTTGGCGCAGGCTTCGTCAACGGCGAGTTCGAGTTTGGCGATGTCTTTTTTATCAAAACCGGCTTGACTCGCCGCGCTGGAAACGAATTCCCGAATCAGTGCCAGGTTCTCGGTCGAAGACGGAACTTGCAGCATAAATTTTCTTTCAATCGGTTCCATAATTCTAAAAATCTCCTTTGACCGGCTCGTCAAACTGTTTTTTCGCGCTTTCCGCGTCCGGGCAAAAATCGAACAGCGCGTCGAAACCCAGAATTTCAAACGGCTGTTTGACCGCTTCGGACAGCCCGCAAATTTTTATATCGCCGCCGTCGGTCTCGCGGACTTCTTCGACGAATCCCATAAAAACGCCCAGACCGGCGGACGAAATATAAGTCAGCTTTTGGCAGTCAACGACGATTTTGCTGCATCCTTCGTCAATCACCGCTTGGACGGCTGTTTCAAACTGCGGCGCGGTGTGCGCGTCAACCGCGCCTTCCAAACTGATAACGGCGAAACCGTCGGCGACAGCGGTTGTAATCGAAAACGGACTGGGCATAAATGTTTATTCTCCGGGAAAAGTAAAAGTTAAATTATTGTGCGAAGAAACCGCGCAAAAGACAAATGAAGCGTGTTATTTTGTCGAAACCGTGCGGCTGGAAAAATTAGACGGCTTTTAAGACGACGAAAGTTACGTCGTCGTCCGGCAATCTTTTTCCAGCCCATCGCTCGCCGACTTCGACGAAATGATTGATGATTTCCTGCGGCGAGCGGTCGGCGATTTCCGGCAGCAGCTCGGCGGCTTTGCCGAAGCCGAGCAGTTCGTTTTCGGGGCTGAACATTTCGGGAAATCCGTCGCTCATCAGCACGATGCAGTCGCCCGCTGCTAAATCAAAACTCCTACTTTGATAAGGAAATTTGGCGATGCTGCCCAGAGGAACCGCTCTGATTGCGATTTCCTCAACCGTTTTCGCCGCGCCGCGACAAACCAGCGCGGCGGGCATTCCCGCTAAACTCAAACTAACCCGACGGTCTTTAATTTTGAGCATCGCCATCGCCATAAACAATCCGCGCAGATTCATCGCTTTGAGAGCGGCGGAGATTTGCCGAAAAATCTGCGGAACGTTTTCCTGTCCGGCAAAGGCGTTGAACAAACTTTTGGTCGCCGTAACCATAGAACCGGCTTTGAGTCCGTGTCCGGTCGCGTCGCCGACCGCGACGGTTAAAGTTCCGTCATTTGAAACGTGAAAGTCGTAGTAATCGCCGCCGATTTCCGAAGCCGGTTTCATATAAACGGCGATTTCCAGATTGGGAATTTTCGGCAAGGTTTTCGGCAGCATCGAAAGCTGAAGCTGGCGGGCTTCTTCGAGTTCCTGAGCGCGGCGTTCGTTTTCCGCCTGGGTGCGTTCGTGCGCCAGCCGCAGTTCGGCTTCCGTGCGTTCGTGTTCCAACTGCTGCGCCGATAACTCCTGAATCTGCGCGAGCCGCTGTTCGAGATGACGATTCGTGCGGGCGAAGTTTCGCGCCAGATAAACGGAGACGGTGAGCGGAACGCTCAAAACGGTCAGATAGAGATTCAAGTTATACAGCCAATCGGGAACTTTAATCAGCTTTTTTTCGATTGAGACGTTAATCAGCACGCCGAGCGCGAGCGCGAGAACGCCCGCCGCGATAATCCACGCTCCGCTGCGCCGTTTAATCAACGCACTCGCCATAATGCGGAGACAGGCGGCGAGCGTGACGATCAGCATCGTCAAAGTGTATGGAAATTCGTTCCAGATTTGCGCGGTATGCAAGCCGATGCTCAAAAGCCAAAATGCCAGCAACGCCCAAACAAATCGAGACGGACGACCGGCAAATTCGACGTAGAGAAAAATCAACAGTGAAATGACGGCGAGAGACTGGACGTTAAGCCGTGCGATGTCGGTAGAAAGCGCGGCGGCAGCCCCGAAATGCGCCGTGCCGAGCAGATTTTGCAGGTAGAACGAAAGAGCGAGTCCGGCGACGAAAAGGCTGTAGAAAAAATTGCTCAAAGCCTGTCGGTAGAAAACGAAAAGCAGAAAATGAACGAGCGCGAGGGCGAGAAACAGACCGACGAAAACGTAAAACAGGCGTTCGTCGCGCAACCGGCTTTCAAGTTTCGGCGCGGCGTTTTCGCCCCGTTCGACGACGAGCCGAAAGCCCGGTAAATAGCCGCCGCGCACGAGCCAGCCGCCGCTCGCCGCCGCGCCGCCCGCTTGAAACTGATAGCGCACGGCAATCGTGTGCGTGCCGCCGCGCGTGAACACGACCGGAAAACTCAATCCGCGCGGGTTATACTCGGTGTCGCCGTCCGGCGCAATCGTGCCGTAAGACTGAATCAGCTTGCCGTCGAGATAAATTTCCGACGCGCCCCACTGCCACATCCGCCACGCCAGCGGCTGACCGACCAGCCGTTCGTCAACCGCGATTTTCAGACGAAACCACGCTCGCCCGCGCCAGTCTTCGAGCGACGATAAATCATCGTTTATTTGAACGTTCGTCAGACTCTTCCAACCACCGTCGTCAAAATTCTCCGCCTCCCATTCCTCCCGGTCGCCTGCGTGGTATTTCCAAGGCAGTTGATCGAGCGCGACGCTTTTATCATTTTGCAGATCGTCAGCATCGAGCGCGGCAACGCCCGCCTCCTGCGCCCGCACGAAAGACGCGGAAACAAGAAAAAATATCAATATGAAAAGAAAATAAAAACGATTGATAATTTGTTTTCACATACTTTTTTCGCGGTCTAAAAGGCATCTTCGGTTTTTACTTTCAGCACGACGAAAGTTACATCGTCGTCCGGCGGTCTGCCGTCCGCCCAGATTTCGCCCGTCTCGACGAAGCGGTTGATGATTTCCTGCGGCGACGCGTCCGCCATTTCCGGCAGCATCTGCGCCGCTTTTGCAAAGCCGAGCATTTCGCCCGCGTCGTTGAACATTTCCGGGAAACCGTCGCTCATCACCACGACTAAATCGCCCGCCGACAATTCAAGTTCCTGCTGCCGGTATTTGAAATTGGCGATGCCGCCGAGCGGCAGAGCGCGGAGTTCCAGCGATTCGACAGCGCGGCTGGCGCGTCGGTAAATCAGAGCCGAAGGCATTCCGGCGCAACTCAAACGAACTCGATTATCCTTGATTTTGAGCATCGTCATCGCCATGAACAGCCCGCGCAGATTCATCGCTTTCAACGCCTGACTCGTCCGCCGGAAGATGTCGGGAATATCCGTTTCATCGGCGAAGGCGTTGAATAAACTTTTCGTCGCCGCCACCACCGTTCCAGCTTTCAAGCCGTGTCCGGTCGCATCGCCGACGGCAACCGTTAAAGTTCCGTCCGGCGAAACGTGAAAATCGTAATAATCGCCGCCGACTTCCGTCGCCGGTTTCATATAGGCGGCGATCTCCAAATGAGGAAAGTCCGGCAATTTTCGCGGCAGCATCGAAAGCTGCAAGGCTCGCGCTTCTTCGAGTTCTTTGGCGCGGCGGTCGTTTTCGGCGCGAAGTGTCGAGGCGTGTCGTTCCTGCTCGATGGTCTGCCGCGAAAGCGTTTCGACCTGGACAATCTGCGCCGATAGATCACGATTGGTGCGGGCGAAATTGCGGGCGAGAAAAACCGAAACCGCAATCGGCACGGCGAGAATAATGGCGAGTTCGGCGAACAGAAAAACTTCCGGCGGAAAATCAAACCAACCGAACTCGTTAGTTAACGTCAGAAACATTCCTAACGCCAGAAACTGCACGCCGCTCATCAGAATCCACGCGCCCGAACGCTTTTCGCGCAAGGCTTCGACCAGCAAAAAAATACAGAAACTGAACGATCCGGCGATCAAAACGCTGGTCAAAATCGCGTAAACTCCGATGTTGTTGAGCAGAATGATTTTCAGAACGACGTTGATCGCCCAGCATCCCGTCAAAATCCAGAACAATTTTCCGAGTGAACGAGCGAAGGCGATGTGAATGAATGCCAGCAGCGCGACGAACACGACGGCAAACATCAGCGTCGAAATCACCGTCGTGATGACCGCCACCAAAATCGGCAGATGACCGAAAAATACTAAATTGTTGCCAACCAGAAAGAAGGCGAGCGCGGCGGCGTAGATGCTGTAAAAAAGGTTGGCGCGTTCGACGCGGTAAAATAAATAAAGCAGAAAATGCAGCAGGGCGAGCGCGAGCAGCACGCCGACGAACAGAAATCCGATTCGCATCGAAGCAAAAGCGGCGTATTGCCCGATTACGCCGCCCACATCGCCCGCGTCTTTAATGACCAGCGAAAATCCCGGATAAACGCCGCCGTTCAACATCCAACGCGCCGCGCCGCCGCTGACATCGGCGAAGGTTCTGGACGCGAATCGAACGGCGATGACGTGTTCGCCCGCGCCGTCGAACTTAAAAGGTATGGGAAGTTTATTCGGGTTGTATTCGTCAATTTCCGCGCCGTTGATTTTACCGAAAGCCGCCGTTTTCACGCCGTCAATGTAAATCTCCGACGCGCCTTTCTGCGTCGCCGCCAGCACGAGATTTCTGGTCGCCGAATCGTCGGCAACCGTTAAATGCAGACGAAACCAGGCGCGTCCGTTCCAACCGCCCGGCGGCGGCGACAGTGGTTTGATAGTCGTTCCCTCGACGCGCTCCCACGCGTTTTCGTCGAGTTCACGCGCCGCCCAATTCGCGTCGTCGCCCGCCCGATACAGCCAGCCGAGTTTGTTGAGTTCGACCGGCTTGTCGTCCTGCAAACTCTCGGCGGTCAGCATAAATTTATCGCTTTGTCCCGTCGCGGAAATCGAGCAAAACACCAGCGCGGCGAAAATAATCGGTATGATTTTGATGGCTCGCATATTTATTCACCCTTCACGAAACGGCGTTGAGCGGCGCAGTTTCGGGGCGGCAATCGGCATTGTCTATCGTTTGCCGTCGTTTTTCAAGGCGAAACACGGGTTATTAAAAATCTTTCCGCCGAATATAAAAATCGAGCGACGGTGTTGAACTTTTTTATCCGATAAAAGGCGGCTGAAACATCCGAAAAGGTGAGCAATCCGACTTGATTTCAAACGAATTCGGCGATTGCTCCGGCAATTTCGTTCGCCGCTTCATAAGGCAGTAAATGTTTGGCGTTTTTGAGGACGACAAGCCGCGCTTCGTTTATTTTTTCGACGATTTCCCGCGTCAGCAAATCAGCCGTCATCGTTTCGTCCTGCTCGCCCGCGATGACGAGCGTCGGCGTTTTGACAACGGCGATTCTGCCTGAAAAATCTTCTCGACTGCCGACTTCGAGCCACGCTTTCCACGCCACTTCGCCGCCTTTCAGATTGTCGGCGACGGCTCGCTCGAAAATTTCCGGCGGCAGCTTTCGGGCGACGGCGTTTTCGACGGCGGCAGCAGCGGCGCGGCGCGTTCCGTGCGTCGTCAACATTTTCTGCCGCTCGCTCTCCGTCATCGGTTCGGGACTCGGCGGCGACGGCGCGATTAAAATCAGCGAACGTAAACCGGACGGCGCGCGCGCGGCGTAGAGCAACGCGATTTTGCCGCCCATCGAATGCCCGACGAGCGCGAAATTTTCGAGTTCGAGCGTTCTGACGAGTGCCGCCGCATCGTCCGCATAATCTTTCAACTGATAACTCGCCGCCGGATTCTGCGAATCGCCGAAGCCGCGCTGATCGAGCGCGACGCAGTGAAAATCCTTTTCTAAATTCGCCGTCACTTCCCGCCAACTTCGCGCCGAGCCGCCGAAATAATGGAGAAAAGGCAGCGTCGGGCGAACGCCTTGGTTAGTCTCGCCCGCTTCCGTAAAATTCAGATTGATGCCGTTTATTTTCATTCGCCGTCAAACGAAGCGGAAACAAAATCCGTCTCCGCTTCGTTTGCAAAACGCTGAATTTACATCACCAGCGACTGCGCTCCGTCAATAAAGACGGGCGTTCCCGAAATATGGCTCGAACGCGCACTCGCTAAAAACAGGACGAGTTCGGCGACCTGTTCGGCGGTTCCTTTTGCGCCGCCGGTCAGCGGAATAACGCTTTCCGACGTTCTGCCCGGCACGTCGGCGCGTTCGGTGTGCCGCTTCTCCTGGCTGTCCTGGATGTGCGTTTCAATTGCGCCCGGACAAACGACGTTAACGCGAATTTTATACTGCGCCAACTCCAATGCCGCCATCTGCGCGAAGGCGACCTGCGCGGCTTTCGAGCAGGCGTAAGCGGTTGCGCCTGCGTTGGCGAAATAGCGCGTCCCGTTGATCGAAGCCGTGATGACGATGGAGCCGCCGCGTTTTTTAAGATGCGGAATCGCATATTTGATTGTTAAAAACGTGCCGGTCAAATTAACGTCAATCGTCTCCGCCCATTCTTCCGGCTTCAACTCGTCGAGCGGCGCGAGAACGCCGTTGATTCCGGCGTTGGCGAACACGATGTCGAGCCGCCCGTGTTCGCCGGTCAAATTGGCGACTGCCTGTTCCATATCCGCCGGTTTCGAGACATCGGCGACGATCAGGGACGCTCTGCCGCCCGCCGCCCGAATCTCTTCGACCGTTGCGCGCACGGTCTCTTCCGTGCGCCCCAAAACTCCGACGATTGCGCCCTGCGCCGCCAGTAATTTCGCCGCCGCCTTCCCGATGCCTTCGCCCGCGCCCGTCACCAGCGCGACTTGATTTTCCAATTCCATTTTTTCGCTCATTTTAATTCCCTTTTGTTCGTGGTTGATTTTTCAGTTTTCTTATTGAAAGAATTGCCGCCGTCAAGATATCTGAAAATACTTTTTCGCTGTTTTTTATTTCGCCTTATTTCGTCGTTTAGACTTCGACTTTCATCCGCGCCGGGCGGTCGGTAATCTCGAAAAGCTCGCCGTGCGGCACGATGGTGATCTGCCCGAATTCTTCCAGCAACTGCCGGTAAGCGGCGGCGACGGGACGCGGTTTTCGGTTCAAATCGTATAATCCGCATTCGCTGACGCTGCCTTTCTTTTTAGCCAGTCCCGAATCCCAGTCAATTTGATCGGTCAAACTATACCAGGTGAAACCGAGAACGGGAACGCCGTTCTGCCGCATTCGCAAAACATTGATCCACTGTTTCCAAAGCCACGTCGGAGCTTCTGCGGCATCGAAAGTGTTCGTCTCGGTGTGCATCACCGGCTTGCGGTAACGCAGATAGTATTCGTGCGCGATTTGATACCAGCCCAAAACGTCTTCCGCCGTGCAGACTGCGCCGTCGGGCTTCATAATTTTTTCGTTGCGCCCGTAATAATCGCTGCCCATAATCTGATAGCCGGGCGGCTCGCCCATCATAAACCAATCGTATTCTTCGCGCGTCAAACCGTTGTCCATCATATAAATACAAATGTCCGCGTCCGGCGGATGCGCGTAAAGCAAATCGAGCGAGATGAAGCGTTGCTTGTTGGCGAGCGTAACTTCAGGCGACGGCACGGCGCGGGCTTCGTGCATATATTCGGCTGATTCGGATTGGACGATTACGCAGTCGGGACGCTGTTCGGCGATTTTGTGCGTTGCCATAATGCTCGCCGCGACGAGGTGTTTCATCGCCGTCACGAAACCTTGATCGGTTTTTAATTGCTCGTTCCAGATGCCGTCTTTCGCGCTCATCCGCGCCGTTACATAAATCTCGTTGATCGGCGTATAAAATCTGACCCACGGATAACGCTTGGCGACTTCGCTCGCATAATCGGCGAAATGAACGGGAAATTCCGGGTTCTGAAAATTCTCAATCCAGTTCGGAACGCCGAAATGCAGCAAATCCAGAATCGGCGTGATGTTCAAACGCTGGATTTCCGTCATCACTTCGTCGGCGAAACTCCAATCGAACACGCCCGCCGCTTGGTGAATTTTATAATACGGCAAACC
This sequence comes from Pyrinomonadaceae bacterium, assembly GCA_043768465.1. Taxonomy (GTDB): domain Bacteria; phylum Acidobacteriota; class Blastocatellia; order Pyrinomonadales; family Pyrinomonadaceae. The sequence goes on along the minus strand of JAYVKL010000111.1, from coordinate 7,786 downwards.
GTAGCGCAGAACCTTTAAGCCGAGTTCCTGCACGAGCCGCAGATCGGTTTTCCAATGCTCATAATGCCCGCATTCCTTCAGTTGATCGCGCCGCGTTCTGCCGTGATTGATCGTCGGATACGAACACTCGATGCCGGTGGCGAACATAAAATTGCCGGGAAAGCCGTCCGGCAAACCGCTGCCCGAGGTTCCCGTCGCGCCGCCGTGCTGATCGCCCGCATAATTGCCGTCACCGTTCTGCTTTTTGATGATGTCGAGAAAACTTTTTGCCATATAATTGTTGGTTTCAGGTTTCAGGTTCAAGGTTCAAGGTTGAACACGAAACCTGAAACCTGAAACCTTGAACTCTCATTTCCCTAAAAACCTATCCGCCGTCCGCAGCGATAAAGCCATAATCGTCAACGCCGGATTGACTGCCAGCGCGCTCGGAAACGTCGAGTTGTCGGAAATATACAAATTCGGAATATCGAAACTGCGCCCGTTTTCGTTGACGACCGAATCGTCGCCGTTTGTTCCCATCCGACAAGTCCCGATGATATGCGCGTTTCGAGGGAAAGCCCAAACATCTTTCGCGCCCGCCGCCGTCCAGATTTGGCGCATCAGCTTTTCGGCGTGTTTCGTCAATCTTTTTTCGTTGTCGCCGTTCGTAAAATGAATGCGCGGCTTCGGCAGCCCGCGAACGTCTTTTTCGTCCGCTAATTCGACGAAATTATTTTGATACGGCAGACATTCGCCCAGAATGTTGATGCCCGCCGTGTTGTTATAGCCGCTCAGATGTTCGCGCAAGTTGTCGCCCCACAAACCGCGCCCGCGAGCGACTTGAATCGCGTAAGTTACCGGCATCACGCCGATTGACTGCAATAAATAACCGCCCGCAAAATCGGCATTTTGCGGGCGATGCATATCTTCGGAAATCAACGCGCCGGGAATGCCTTTATACGGGCGCACGTCCTCGTCAAACTGTCCCCAAATCTGAATTCCGGTGTGCGCCATAAAATTTTTGCCGACCTGCCCGCTCGAATTGGCGAGATTATTCATCAGCAAAAGACGCGGCGTTTCAATCGCGCCCGCGCAGAGAAAGACGTTTTTGCACGGCTGCTTTTCGGCTGCGCCGTCGCGCTCGTAAACGACGGCGTTGATTTTTCCGAAAGCGTCGAACTCGAAATTCGTCACGAAACTTTCCGCCCGAATTTCCGCGCCGAAATGAATCGCCAGCGGAATATAAGTTACGTCCATCGAGGCTTTCGCGCCCGTCGAACAGCCCGCCTGACAAAAACCGCGATTCGTGCAGGCCTTGCGCCAGCCGACGTTTGCCTGATAATAATCCTGCGAAAGTGCCGCGTTCGCCGCCGGCACGGTTTTGATATTCAATTCCCGACAGCCGCGTTCCATCAACTGCGCCGCGCCGTTCAAAGGCAGAGGCGGCAGCAAATAATTTTGACGGCGCGGCTTGCCCCACGGATACGGCGAGAACCCGGAAACGCCCAGAAACGCTTCGAGTTCGTCGTAATACGGTTCCAAATCTTCGTAAGACAAACTCCAATCGCGCCCGACACCGAATTCGGTAAACAACCGGAAATCATCGTTTTGAGCGCGCGGCGTGTAAGCCGTGTAATGCAGAGTCGAGCCGCCGACACCTTTTCCCGAATTATTATTGCCGAACGCCACTGGATCATTTCCCGCGCTCAGACGTTCGTCGTTCCAGAAAAGTTCGTGCTGTGCGGCTTCGTCGGTGGCGAAATCCTTTTCGGGATTCCAAAACTTTCCGGCTTCGAGCGCGACGACTTTCAAACCGGCTTTCGCCAATCGCGCCAGCAGCGGCGCACCGCCCGCGCCCGTGCCGATGACGACGGCATCAACCGTTTCGCCGGTCTGAAATCGCCGCATTTGCGTTAATGGGTTTTCGGCATTTACGCCGCTTTCAAATTCGCTCAAAATGTTCCTTACTCGTTTAAAATAACCAAATACTAGGAATTTTGCCCACGAAATACACGAAACAAACGAAAATAAAAACTATTTTTATTTTGTTTTCTCTGCCTTCTTTTTTCGTGTATTTCGTGGGCAAAATTCCTTTCCTTTATGAATTCGTGTCGCTCAAAACACGCGGTTCGTGCGCTTCGATTTCGTTTAATTTGATCCGCGTCCAGCCGTTCGCGTCCGCCATTCCGACGTAGCCGATCTCCTCCTGCGCGAGCGGATGCGCGTAATAAACTGCGACCGTCTGCGCCAGCAGTTCTTCAAAAAACAGTTCGGCGGAAAGCGATTTCCAAATTTCGCCCGCCGCCGTTCCGTTTTGAATTTCGGTTAGAATTTCATCCTGCCGAGCTTCGCTCAACTGCAAAAAATCCGTGCCGAACTTCGATTTTGAAGTTTCGTCAATTCCGTCAAACCCGCGTTTGAAGGTTTCCGCCATTTCCGGCAATTCGTCGTAACGCCAGCCGCTGCTTTTATTCTCGCTCAAACTTTTATCAACAAACGCCGCGCAGTCAACCGAATCTTGCGGAATCAACCGAAGACAGACGGCGCGCAGAACAGCGAAAGTTTTCGCGTCGAAAAAAGTCGGCTGATAATCGTCCGTTTCACGCAGACGCTTTTCCAAAACAGTGCGCGTCGGATTCGTGACCAAATCCGTTTCAAGTAATCGCCGAACCGTTCCTGTCGGGTAAATTTTCATTTTCAGTTTGGCAAATCAAAAATCAGAAGAAATTGACCGGGATGTCAGGATTAATAGGGATAAATCAAAAACAAATTTTTATCCCTATTAATCCTGACATCCCGGTCAATTTTTTGTATCTATTTGTTCGCAAAATATCTACCCAAGTTTGCCGCCGGTAACTTCGACCAGGCTGCCCGTCATAAAACTGCCGTCGCTCGAAGCCAGCAAAACATACGCGGGCGCGAGTTCTTCGGGTTGTCCGGGACGGGCGAGCGCGACTTCGTAACCGAAATTTTCGACCTCTTCAATCGGCATCGTGCCGGGAATATTCGGTGTCCAGACCGGACCGGGAACGACGCAGTTAACGCGGATTCCTTTTTCGCCCAGCGACAGTGCGAGCGATTTCGTAAAAGCGTGAATCGCGCCTTTCGTCGCCGTGTAATCAATCAAAATTTTGTTGCCGACGATGCCGACGATGCTGCCCGTATTGATAATCGCGTCGCCCTCCCGCAAATGCGGCAGAGCGGCTTGCGCCATAAAAAAGTAACCCAAAATGTTCGTCTCGAAAGTGCGCCGCAGATCTACCTCTTCGATGTCTTCAAAGTTTTTCTGCGCCTTTTGAAACGCGGCGTTATTAACCAGAATGTTCAAATCGCCGTATTCTTCGACGACTTTCGCCACCGCGTCAAAACACATCTGCCGGTAGCGGACATCGGATTTTATCACCAGACATTCGCCGCCGTTGATCTCGCACAGACGCTTTGTTTCCGCCGCGTCTTCCGTGTTTTCGTTGTATAAAACCGCCACTTTCGCGCCCTCTTTGGCAAAGGCGACGGCGACGGCGCGACCGATTCCCGAATCCGCGCCGGTAATCAGCGCGACTTTATCCTTCAATTTCCCGGCAGCCGCGTAATTCGACAAATCGCTGTCGGGCGGCTGTTTCATCTCCGACTGCTTCGCCGGATACGGCAATTTTTCACCTTTGATTTCTTTCGCCGCCGGACGTTTTTCTGCTTCGCTTGCCATTTTTTCTCCCTTGCTCGTTCTCTAATTAAATTTTCGGTTTCTGCCGTTCGTCGAAACTTTTTTCAGTAATTCATTTTATTTATTTTCGCCGAATTGATAAATCCAGATGCACTATTTTCACGCCGAAAACGAAATTGTTTGTTCTCGGAAAATCATTCGGATGATTTTCCCGCGAAGATGAAAAATAAAAACATTGAAAGACGAAGCTAAATTTTGTTAAACTGAAGGCGGCTTTAACCTTACTATTCCAACATTCAACAAAATTATGATTAAAAAACTTTTCGCCGCCGCGCTGTTCTGCACTTTAATTTCCGCCTTTCAAACGTCCGCCAAAGCGTTTTATCCGCCCGCCCACAACGAAAGATTCGCCGTTCGCACTCTGCAAACGCTGCATTCGGCGGAGGTAACATACCAGGCGACCGCCGGCAACGGCAATTTCGGTTCGCTCGCTAATCTGCTGCAAGCGAATCTGATAGACGCGGCGACGGCTTCCGGCAATAAAAACGGTTATCATTTCGTCGTTCAAACGACGGCGATGAACGGAAACACGCCGGCGAATTTCTCTATCACGGCAACGCCGCAGCGGTATCGAAAAACCGGGCGCAAATCGTTTTACATAAACACTTCCGGCGTGATGCGCGGTGCGGACAAAAATGGTCTGCCGGCGACTGCCGACGATCCGATAATTGAAAATCTCTGCTTGCCGAACGAAGAATGCACGATTTCCAGCATACGAACACTGCATTCGGCGGAAGTAACTTATCAGGCGACTTACGGCAACGGCAGTTTCGGCACGTTGAATCAACTTGCCGCCGTCGGGTTGGTCAATGAATTGCTGGCGCGAGGTTACGCCAACGGCTATAACCACACCATCGCTTTTACTCCGCGAACAACCACTAGCGAGGCGACTTTCAGCATTTCCGCCGTTCCCATAGCTTACGGCGTAACCGGCTTTCGGTCGTTTTACATCGCCACCGACGGCGTAATCCACGCCGCCGACAGACATGGCGAACCGGCGACGGCTGACGATCCGGTGATTGAATACTAAATTTTAAGGATTGATTATTTTTCGGAGGTTTACGAAAGAAATCTCACAATCGTTACTGATGCGGAAATGTTAATGGCGGCGAACAATCCAACCGTTATTTCATTTCATCCTCTGCAGCTTTCTTAATAACTATTCCCGTTCCTGGTTTGTCAAACTCTTCTCCCGTTGGTTCAGCGATGAAATTGCCTTTTTGGAATGCAATTTTCCCGCTTCCCGATGCGTCCATATCAAATTTAAAGTTGATTCTCATTTCAGAGCCTTTGTAAATTACCGATACAATTCCTCCAGAAGTGCAGTGATTCAGAAAACTCGTAACATTTCCGGTCGCTTTGCCGCTGTCAAAATAGATTCGTAATGGTTGATAAGCGGGAACTTGTTTGATTTTGAGTTGGTTGTTCAATATCGGTTGTCCTTTTTTATCAACCATCGAAAATTTGATTTCTCCACAGCAACATTGGGAATAAACGGACTGAAAGCAAAAGGCGAAAACGAAAAGCAGAAAAACAATACTTAATTTTTTCATAAATTTTGTATGACATCGAACCTTTCAAAACCAAAAGACCATTAACAAATAATTCTAAGAGCGTGTTTGGAAATTCACTTAGTCGAAAGGTGGATGGCTTAATTTTACATTTTACATTCTTCATTCTAAATTTTTACCGGATAAAAATTTAGAATGAAGAATGTAAAATTGCCGGTCTTTTTGAATTTCCAAACACGCTCTAAGGATTGATTAAAACGTAAAGGCGATCCGCCCAATCGGATTTGCTGCCGCGCAAAATTTCGTATTGGACGTTTGCCGAAGCCGTGTCGCCGAGTTTGACATAGGCTTTGCCGAGATTGTAGCGGGCGCGTTCGTAGTCGGGATTGTAGGAAACGGCGTTGTTGAAGGCATCCGCGCTTTCCTGAATTTTGCCGAGTTCATAGTAGTTTTCGCCGAGGTAATTGTAGGTTTTCGCGTCGGGTTTGTAGATTTTCAACTGCTCGAAAGCGGCGACCGAATCATTGTAGCGTTTCTGTTTGAAATAGCCTGCGCCGAGTTGTTCCCAGGCGTTTGCCAAATCTGGTCGGATGGCGACGGCGCGTTTGTAGGCGAGCAGTTCTTCTTCGGTGCGACCGAGTTTGCCAAGGGAAAGTCCGAGCGCGTATTGCGTATCGGCGTTGCCGTCGTCGAGTTTCGCGGCTGTTCGATAGGCATCCGCCGCGTCTTTATATTGTCCGAGCGCGAAGCTCGACGCGCCGATATTGACGTGCGTTTCCGCCCATTCCGGGCGCAGTTTCGCCGCCTGTCTCGAAGCCTTCAGCGCGTCGGCGTGTCTGCCGAGCATTCCGTAACAAAATCCGGCTTGATACCAGCTTTCCGCGTAATTCGGATCAACTTCAACCGCTTTTTCAAAATAAATCACCGCTTTCCCGTAATCGTCGCGTGATAAAATCCCTAAGCCTTGCGAGTATAAATTCTGCGCCGCGGCGCGTTTGTTTTTCAAAGTTTCGCTGTTAAGCGATGCGAAAGTCTGCAAATTGCCGATTTTTAACTGCGCGATTCTGACGGACGGCACGGCGAAATTGATGCTCTGACCCTCGGCGGCTTGCAGGGTGGCGACACCGATCACCTGCCCGCGCATATTAACGACGGGCGAGCCGGACGAACCCGGCGAAATCGGCGCGGTGATTTGAATGATTTTCCCGTAACCCGGAATTTCGCGGACGGCGGAGACGATGCCATTCGAAACCGAACCTTCCAGCCCGAACGGATTGCCGATGACGACGACCGATTCGCCTTCCTGCGGCGCGGTTTGCACTAAAGGCAGTGCCGCCGCCGAATTTTGCGGCACTTCAACCTGTAAAAGAGCCAAATCGCCTTCGCCGTCAATCGCTAAAACGCCCTTCGCCGTGAATTTTTTGCCGTCAATCAGATGAACTTCGACGCGGCTCGATTTCTCGATAACGTGGCGGTTGGTGATTATTTTATCGCTCGCCACGAAAAAGCCGCTGCCGCGCGAAATCGTCGCGCCCTTCGCGTCAAAAGTCTCGATGGCGACCGCCGACGGCTTGATCCGCCGCACGAGTTCCGGCAGATAATCCTGCGCCGCCGCCGCCGAAGCGAAAACGAACAGATAAAAGATTTTTAGAACGGCAGATTTCATTAAGGATTTATCAGGCGAATCAATAAGGTAAAGATTTCTACTAATTTAGATGCTTTTCTCTGCGTCCTCTGCGCCTCTGCGTGAAAAAACTTTCCAAAAACTCGCTGCTCTTGTTAAAACTTAAAACGGTTTCACGCAGAGAGGCGCAGAGTTCGCAGAGTTTGTTGATCCTGATTCGCATTCATTATATTTTTCCAACTTTCCAGCGCGATTATAAAAGTTTTGCCCGCGCCGAACAAATCAAAAGACGTGGGCGATTCGAGAAATCGGATGCGAAAGATTCGTCGAACCGTTGCCGCCAATAAATTCAAGCGATTTTCACGCGCCGGAAGGCAAACCGATAAACCGTCAGATTAAATATCAGCAGCAGCAATCCGAGCGCCAACCGCACGCTCGGCGACAGCGGCGAATATAAAACGAACGATACGAAATAATCAACAAACCCTTCCGCGTAACCGGCTTCGCCGCCAAGCTGCCGCAGGTAATTTTCCAGCACCGTCAGCGGACAAGTCCACCAGAAAAACTCGATTAAAATTCCCCAGACGACGGCGGGAAGATGCAGCCAGGCGAATCGCCGCCGGCGCAGAACGAGCAACCCGCCGAAAATCACGAAGACGACGAAACAGAAATGCAGAACCAGCACCGCGTCGGCTAAAAGACGATAAATCATTGCGATTGAAGAATGCCCGACTGCCAAATCTTAACAAAAATAGTCCGGCAATACTTTAAGCAACTCTGAATTTCAAGTGAAATGAAAAAGAAAAATTAAACGCGAATTCAACGGATTTACACGGATTTTGAAAATCATTTTTCTAAGTACAGGACAAAAATTGCTAAGTCTTGTGGTTACAACGCTAAGGCGACAAAGATATAAATCATTAAACTGTTTATTGTCAGCATTTTACAAAA
>JAYVKL010000110.1:0-32332 GCA_043768465.1 Pyrinomonadaceae bacterium | reverse complement strand
TTTTGTAAAATGCTGACAATAAACAGTTTAATGATTTATATCTTTGTCGCCTTAGCGTTGTAACCACAAGACTTAGCAATTTTTGTCCTGTACTTAGTGCTTTTCTATAACTTTTTACTGAGGCACTACTTCGTAATCAACCTTGTGCAAAGTCAAGCCGTTTGCCGGCGCGGTTTTGCCCGCTAGATCGCGGTCGCCGCCGACGATTGCCGTCTGAATTGTATCAAAATCTTTTTCGCCGCGTCCGACTTCGAGCATTGTGCCGACGATGGAGCGCACCATATAACGCAGGAAACCGTTGGCGGAAATGCGAAATTCGATAACGGCGGAATTTGAACGCGCGTCCCAGAAAGATTCGACCGTGAAACTTTTTACGTTGCGAACGCGGTTTTCGACATCCGAACGCGCCGCCGAAAACGCCGTCCAATCGTGTTCGCCCAAAAACAGCCGCGCCGCGTCGTTCATTCGCGCCACGTCCAAAAATCTCGCTTCGTGATGAGCGTAACGCAGCCAGAACGGAGACAAAACCGGCGCGTTGACGACGCGGTAAACGTAGTATTTCGTCTTGGCGGAAAAACGGGCGTGAAATTCGTCCGGCATTTTTTCGATATTAATCACGCGCACGTCGCGCCGCGAATTGCCGTTGATCGCCGTCCGCAAATGGTCGGGCGTAAAAGCACGATTAAGCCGCACGTTCGCCACCTGACCTTCGGCGTGAACGCCCGCGTCCGTGCGTCCCGAACCGATAACTTTCACGCTATCCGCGTCTTCCAAAAGACTGATGGTTCGTTCGAGTTCGCCCTGCACCGTGCGCTGTCCGTCCTGCACCTGCCAGCCGTGAAAATCCGTGCCGTCATATTGTAAGAGAAGTTTGAAGTTCATTTTTTAATGGTAAATGGTGAATGGTAAATGGTAAATTATTTTGGCAAATTTGCTTTGGCGGTTTTGATTGAAGATGTGATGAGTTTTTGGATTTCTTCGCAATCTTCGAGCAGCGAATTCGCAAGTTTTTCCGTTAGAAAATCGCTGTCGCGGAGAATTCTGATCCAGTAGTGAGTTTCAAAAGATTCTTTTTGAGAGATAGAAAGTTTGTGGATAAAATCCGCTTTTGACTGCGCTTGATTCGCTTCTTCGATGTTTGCGCCAATTGGGGTTCCAGAACGCAAAACCTGTTTCGACATTACATACTCTTTCTTTTCATTGGCAAGAAATTGATAAAGTTTGACCGTTCGCAAGGCAAATTTATACGCTTTCTCTTTCAAAATATTTTCTTTCATTCACCATTCACCATTTACCATTTACCATTGAAGAATCTTCCTGCTTCCGGGTTTTACAGTTTCCTCACCATTCGCGCACAGCGGACAATCTTCCGGTTTGTAACTCGGAACTTCCAAACTAACCAGTGAAATTCGCGGAACACCGACATCCGCCGCACCGCCTGAGCGGTCAATGATCGAAGCCGCCGCGACGACGTTTGCGCCGTGTTTACCTAACGCCGCGATACATTCGCGGGTTGAGCCGCCGGTCGTGATAACATCTTCGACGACTAAAATTCGTTCGTTTTCTTTAACGGAAAAACCGCGCCGCACCGTCATCGTGCCGTTCTCGCGTTCCGTCCAGATGAAGCGCACGTTTAAGCTTTGCGCGACTGCATAGCCGATGATCAAACCGCCGATTGCCGGAGACGCGACGGTTTGAATATTTTCGTCGGTGTAATTTTCGGCAATCGCCGCGCCGAATTTTGCCGCGTCGGAAGGATATTGCAGTGCCAGCGCGCATTGCAGATATTTCGGGCTGTGTAAGCCGCTCGACAAGATAAAATGTCCTTCCAAAAGCGCGTTCGTCTGCCGAAAATGTTCCAGGATTTGTTCTTCATCTCTCATATAAACTTCAATCTTAAATTTTCGGCTTTTTAAGTTCAATTGGAAGTTTTGTTATTTCGCGTTAAAATCGAAATAGATTTATGCCGCCTTATCCAAATTTAATTTCCGATTCTTTGTTAATCAGCGAAACTATTCAACTTTTGCAATCCGTCGGCGGTCGCGCCTCCGCCGTTAAAGTCGTTGATTTCGTAATGAAGATCAGAAAACCTGATTCCGATTTGGCGAAATTGCTCGTCTCCGATTTGGTTGAAACCGATTCGCGTCTGAAGTTGAATGAAGACACTTTGGAACTGGTCGAGTCAATCTTTGAGCTTCGTCAATTCGATGATACGGAGTTTGTCGTGTTCGATTTGGAGACGACGGGCGCGAAATCGCCGCCGTGCCGCGTCACGGAAATCGGCGCGTATCGCGTGAAAAACGGCAAGGTTGCTGAGGAATTTCAAACTTTAGTTAATCCTGAAACGCCGATTCCGCCGTTCATCACGCAACTGACCGGCATTTCAAATGCAATGGTCAGAGTCGCGCCGAAGTTCGGTGAAATCGCCAACGAGTTTTTAGATTTCATCGGCGATTCGGTTCTGGTGGCGCACAACGCGCATTTCGATATGCGGTTTTTGAATCACGAAATCGGCAGAGTTTACGAAAATTACCGCGTCGCTAATCCGTCGCTCTGCACGGTGAAACTGTCGCGCCGCCTGAATCCGCACGTCGAAAATCACCGGCTCAATACGCTGGCGAATTATTATTCGGTCGCGCTCATCAATCATCATCGCGCGTCCGACGATGCCCGTGCCACCGCGCATATTTTCGTTAATTTATTGGCGGAGCTGCAAAACTTAGGCGTGAAGGATTTGGCGACGGCGAGACGTTTGAAATACTGAAGATAATTGATAATTGATAGTAAATAATTGATAATGCTTGAAAACTTACTGTTAAGTAATTTAGGTATCAGGCATTTATGTATGAAGTTAATTATCAATTATCCGTTATCAATTATCCACTAAATAATTATGTTAGATTCTGCAAATTTACAACCGACCAATCAGCAAAACCTGGATATTCGCTCGACGAAGCGCGAAGAGATGAACCTTTATCCGCTTGACACTTTCAAATATGAATTTGTCGGGCGCGAGATTTGGATTGACTTTGAAATTCCCGAATTTACGGCGATTTGCCCGTTTTCCGACTTCCCCGACTTTGCGACTTTGAAGCTGAAATACGTTCCGAACGAACGCTGCATCGAACTGAAAAGCCTGAAAATGTATATCAACTCGTTTCGTGAAGTGAAGATTTTTCACGAGCATTTAATCAACGTCATCATCGAAGATTTTGCGAAGGCTTGCGATCCTCTGCGAATCGAACTCGAAGGCGATTTCAACGTGCGCGGCAACATCAAAACGATTTTGCGGGCGAGTTATACGAAGTGAAAAACTGAAAGTGAAAAGTGAAAAATTAAATATTATTCACTTTTCACTTTCTTAATGCACCGTCGCCACTCGCGGCTGAATCAAAATATGTTTGCGGCAGGCGTTTTTGACGAGTTGATTGACTTTGGTTTCGATGCGGTTTTCTTTGGCTAAACCGGCATTGATGATTTCGGAGACGACCAGAAAGCGGGCTTTATCCAAAAAAGTCTGTTCGCGGAACGAAAGTTTTTTCTCGTAACTCAGAAACGTCAATTTTTTCAGAACGTCCGCCGCCTCAAAAACATCGCCCGACTGCAATTTGAAGCTGAACTCGCGCGAACGAATTTTCCAATCGGGTGAAACTTCCTCAAAATCTTCGGCTAATTTATCCTTCAGATGCCGGTATTGGCGAGAGGTGATAATCGGTCTGATGCCGACCGTCGCGGCTTTTGTCGTCGGCACGAGAATTATCGAGCCGTCGCGCAAAACCCGCAGGGCGTAAAATTTCATCAGCGTTTCGCCGATTGTTTTGCGCTCGATGTCTTCGACCAGACAAACGCCTTGATTCGGATAAGCAACTTTTTGTCCAACGCATAAATCCATAATCTTTTTCTCCTTCGATTTGAAAGGTGGAAGACGAATCCAGCCGCAGCCGTTCCGCGTTTGAACCGAATTTTTGATTTAGAGGTCAGTATAACACAGAAACCGCCAGTGTTGAAATTAAAATTCAATAACCGGAAACTGACGACTAACGGTTGGCAGCCGGCGGCAGCTCGATGGCGAACGTCGAGCCTTTGCCGAGCGTTGACTTGACGGAGACTTCGCCGCCGTGCAGCCGGGCGAGGTGTTTGACGATTGCCAAACCCAAACCCGTGCCGCCGATTTCGCGCGAGCGAGCGCGGTCGGTGCGATAGAATCGCTCGAAAATTCGCTGCAAATGGTCGGCGGAAATTCCTTCGCCAGTGTCGCTGACGGAAATAAAATCTCTGCCGTTTTCCCGCGTCAACCCGACGACGACGCTGCCGTCTTCGGCGTTGAATTTGACGGCGTTGTCAATCAAATTCGTCAGCATTTGTTCGAGTCGCATCGAATCTGCGAAAACCGAAGCGTCTTCGCCGACCTCATTGATCAGTTTAATTCGGCGTTCGCCGGCTTTTCCCGAAAGGTTGGTAAAAGTTTCTTCGACTAAATTATAAAGGCTGACGTTTTTGGATTCGAGCGAAATTTTGCCCGATTCGATAATCGAGAGTTCGAGAATGTCGTCAATCAAGCGGTGCATTCGCTGCGCGTTTTTGCGAATCACGCCGAGAAATCGCTGGTTGTTTTCCTCGTCCTTAATTGCGCCGTCTTCCAAAGTTTCGACGAACGCGAGAATCGAAGTCAGCGGTGTGCGAAGCTCGTGCGAGATGTTCGAGAGAAATTCCTGCCGCACTTTTTCGAGCCGTTCGATGTGCGTTACGTCGTAGAAAATACCGACGGCGCATTTGGCATTATCAATTTCAATCGGGGCGATGTGAACGTCGTATTTGAGTTTTTCAAGCGGGATTTCCAGTTCGATGTCGAAAGATTCATTGTGTTCGAGAGCCTGGCGAAACGCTTCGTGGAGATGCAAATCGCGGATGACTTCGCTTAATCGCCTGCCTTCGAGCGCGCCGTTTTCGCGGGCGAAAGCTTTATACGCCGCTTTGTTTGAAGCGACGATGCGCGTGTCCCTGCCGACGACTATCGCTCTTTCGCGCATCGTTTCAAGAATTTCGCTCAAAATCGGACGCGAAGTTTTTTCCGAAGTTTTTTTGCCGGCAAGCCAATCGGTTAAGAGACTCATTTTTAATGGTAAATGGTAAATGGTAAATGGTAAATGGCAGAATTCTTACATTTACCATTCACCATTCACCATTTACCGTTATTTAAGTTCAGTAAACCGATAGCCGACACCGACGACGGTTTCGATGCAATTGCCGCAATCGCCGAGTTTTTGGCGCAGGCGGCGAATGTGAACGTCGAGCGTGCGCGTGTCTCCGAAATAGCTGTAACCCCAGACATTATCGAGGAGGTTTTGGCGGGTGGCGACTCGTCCCGCGCTTTTTATCAGATAAGTCAAAAGCGCAAATTCCTTGCGCGTTAGCTTCACGTCCGCCGCGCCGCAGGTAACGCGCATATCGGCGAAATCAATCGTCAGATGCGCGTTTTCGTAACGCTCGACCGTTTCTTTTTCAAAACGCCGGAGAACGGCGCGGACGCGGGCGACGACTTCTTTGACCGAGAAAGGTTTGACGATGTAGTCGTCCGCGCCGAGTTCGAGACCGGCGATTTTATCAATTTCGGCGGCTTTCGCGGTCAGCATTATAATCGGCGTTTTCTCCGTCAGAGATTCGCGCCGCAAACGCCGACAAAGTTCCATTCCGCTCATTCCCGGCAGCATTAAATCAAGCAGAATCAGCGACGGCGGATTTTTTTCGTCGAGCGCAAACCGCAAACCTTTCTCGCCCGATTCGGCGACGTTGGTGCGAAATCCTTCGCGTTTAAAATTGTATTGAAGACTTTCGGCGATGTCCGCGTCGTCTTCGATGATTAAGATTTCTTGGAGCATAATTTGGTTTCAGGCTTCAGGTTTCAAATTCAAGGTTTCAGGTTTCAGACTTCAGGTTTCAGGTTCAAGATTCTGAAACCTGAAACCTTGAATTTGAAACCTGAAACTTCAAGTTCACTGATGTTTGATAAAAACCGCTTCCTTCATATAAACCGTCAGCTCGCAGATGTCTTTGACGTAATCGCCGATGCGTTCGAGATTTTTGGCGACGAACAGAAGTCTCGTCAGACGGATTGATTTCGCCGCGTCCTGCTCCATCGAATTCATCAAATCGTTCACCAGGCGGTCATAAATCCGGTCAACCTCCTCGTCTTTGGCGATTAGTTGCCGCGCCTTTTCCGCGTCGTTATTGGTGAAAGCGTCCAGAACCGATTGCAGCATACTCAAAGCGCGATCCGCCATTTCGGTTAATTCGGCGTAGTTTTTTAATTCCGGTTCGTCGTTTAATTCGAGCGCGGCTCTGGCGATGCTGGTGGCGTGGTCGGCGATGCGTTCGAGAATCGGCGTGATTTTGAAAATCGAAAGCACGATTCGCAGTTCGCGGGCGACCGGACGGCGCAAAGTTAAAACTTCGACGCTCAGGCGGTCAATCTCCAATTCCATCCGGTCAATCACGCGGTCGTTTTCCAGAACCTGCCCGGCGACTTCGCTGTCGCGCTGAACGAGCGCGTGCATTGCTCTTTGCAGCGCGAGTTCGGTTTCGCCGCCCATTAAAAGTAGTCTATCGCGCAGGATGTCGAGTTCGCGCTCCAAAAGTTTTCGTTGCTCCATTAAATAGAAATGTAGAACAAGTTGCCTGATTATAAAAGCGCGAAGGCAAGTTTGAGAATAAGCGGGAAGGTTTAATGCGGTATGAACGAAGTATTAAATGAATGTTAATTATTAACGGATAACGGATAACGGATAGCGGATAATTTAAGAAAGATATTTCAAAGTGAATCAGTTCGGCAGACTCTTAATTTTCCACTATCCGTTACTCATTATCCATTATCCATTTCCTTCGGGCGCAGCAATTCGCGTAGTTTGCCGGTCGCCGAAATCGTTTGGTTCCAATGGCTGATGTCCAAATCAATCACCGCCAAAGCCGCCGTTGGCATCGTTTGAGATTCGCCGGTTAAAATTTTAACCAGTCCTTCGAGTCCCGGATTATGCCCGACGATCATCGCCGAAGCGAGCGCGTCGGTAATCTCCGCGACGACTTGCAAAAGCGTCTGCGGGCTGGCTTCGTAGATGCGCGAATCGTAATTTATCGCTCCCTTGAGTTCCGCCGCCTTTCTCACTAATCCGGCGGTTTGTTTGGCGCGAACGGCGGGCGAACTGATGATCGTTTCCGGTTCAAAGCCTCTGTTTTTCATCGCTTCGCCCATCAAAGGCGCGGCGATTCGCCCGCGTTTATTTAAAGGACGTTCAGAATCCGACCAGCCGCCGTCGCCCCAATCGGATTTGGCGTGGCGTAAAATATACAGCGTTTTCATAAATTTGAAGTCTTATCTTCGGGCGAGACGGCAAACATATCTTCAATCGCCGGATTGCTTTCCGCGATTTCCCGCAGCACAATCGGGCGCGGCTGAACAATCGCTTTGATGGTCGAGTAAATTTTCTTCTTCAAACTTTTATCTTTGCGGACGGTCAAAACGACATCGGCGATTGATAAAATCCCGACGAGTTCGCCCGTTTCACCGGCGACGGCGAGACGTTTAATTTGATATTTCCGCATTTTTCGCAGCGCACTTTCCAAATCATCTTCGGCGAGACAGGTGACGGCTTTACCTTTCGATAAATCACCGGCTTTGACATCCGAAGCCTTCCGGTTTCGCGCGGCAATCGCCAGACAAACATCGCGGTCGGTCAGCATCCCGACGATTTTCTTATGCTCATCAAGCAACGGCACCACGCCGCAATCACGAAGGCGCATCATCTCGGCGACCTTCATCAAATTATCTTCCGTCGAACACGCGCCGACATCCGTTTTCATCGCGTCTTTAACCTTCATCTTTTCAGTTGCCAGTGATCGGTTATCAGTCAACAGTTAGATTTATGATAACTGTTGACTGATAACCGATCACTGTTCTAGCCGCATAAGACTGCGCCGCCGTTGATGTTTAGAATTTCGCCCGTAATGTGCCGCGCCCAGTCGGACAGCAGGAAACAAATCGAAAGTGCCACGTCGTCGGTGGTTGCCATTCGCTCCAGAGGAATTGATTTGATGACGCTCGCCTTGTAATTTTCGTTTTCAAAAACGGTGCGCGACATCGCCGTTTCAATCCAGCCGGGCGCGACGCAGTTAACGCGAATCTTCGGGCAGAGTTCCGACGCGAGAGCTTTCGTAAAAGAAATCTGCCCGCCTTTGGATGCCGCGTAATTTGAATAATTGGCTTCGCCGCGCTGTCCGGCGGTCGAAGAAACCAGGACGATTGAACCGTTCGCCTGTTTTTTCATCGCCGGGACGCAAGCCTTCGTCATCGCCCACGCCGCTTTCAGATTCGTGTTTAAAACCTTGTTCCACAACTCTTCCGACATCTCCTCAATCGGCGCGCCTTCCCAAATTCCGGCGTTCAAAACGAGCAAATCAATCCGCCCAAATTTTTCCAAAGTCTTATTTGCCAAATTGTGCGCGTCCGTCCATTGTGAAACGTCGCCCTGCACGGCAATCGCGTCAACGCCGAATTCTTTGCACAATTGGACGACGTTATTCGCCTTTTCTTCCGCGTTCAGGAAATTGACGACGACATTTGCGCCCGATTCCGCCAGGCGCAAAGCCGTGGCACGTCCGACACCGCGACTGGCACCGGTGATGACGGCGGTTTTGCCTTGAAATAAGCTGGCGGGAAGTTTAATTTCGACGGGATTTTCGCTCACACGATTTTATTTGACCACAGATTTACACGGACGTTTTGAGAGATAACAGGGCTTTATTAATTTTGCTGCATTGCTCAAGCACAAATGCAGACATAAACTCGCTCGAATTGAAAAACAAATTAAACGCGGATTGTCGCGGATTGCCTACAGAAAAGTTTTGGCGGACTTGATAAATACTTGTATTGAATCGGCGAAAATCCGCGTAACCGGCGACAATCAGCGTCTAATTTTATTTCCAATTTTCAACTCAATACTCAGGTTAGATTAAACTATTTCTCGCCACGGGTAAAATAAAAACAGTTTAATTGACAGCCGCCCGGCACCGGGAACCGGGTAAAAATCATCGAGGCGGCAACGGTCACCCTTTTCGGCAGCGTTGTCAGGTGACTTTATTAAAAAGTGAAAAGCGCACCTCAATAGAGATCGTCACATTGTTAAAACGGCAAAAACCGCTTTTGTTCGGAAAAAACTGTTTTCCAAACAAAAGCGGTTTTTGCCGAATGTAAAAAATTCTACTTTTCGGAATTCCCTGATTCCTCGCCTGCTTCTGCGTCTTTCTCTTTTTCCTCGTGAGCGAAAACTGCACCGTCATTTGCCCCGAATATGCGAGTTAGAAGATTGCTCAAAACCTCCGAGATTCGGGAAGACTGATTTTCAGCGGCGATGACTTTTATCTCTTCGGCAAAAGCCAAATCCAATCTGATAAGTTCCGTGGTCACCTGCCGGCAAAAAGAACATTTAACCAAATGGCTGATGATCGGCTTGGTTTCCCGTTCGCCTAAATTGCCTTCGATAAAAGCCGTGAGCGAATCGTCATCCAAATGCTCCGTCTGCGTCGTGAAATCTTCGCCCGAACCCTGTGAACGCAAGTAGCGGTCAATCAATTCCTGCATCCGAATATCCTGTGGGTCTGTTGACCACCTGTTTTTCATTTTAAATCTCAGCCTCCCGAATAGACAGACGAGACTTTACCACCAGATTTGCTTAGTTTTACAGAAATGTTAACAAAGAAGTTTTTGCGGATTAAAAACCGGCGGGTTTTAATTTACGGATAAATGCTTGTAGATATTCGGACTGGCTAAATCCTGAGTGGCGAGTCCGAGGCAGATTTCGATTTCTTCGTCACGAAAGTCGTAAGTTTTTTGTAACTCGGAACGAAAACTCGTCAAAACCTTTGAATAGCTTTTCTCTAACCAGCGCATTACCGTTGATTCGTGGATGCGGCTGGCGGGATTTTCTTCACGGCTAACGGATTTTCTTTGAAACCAGCCGCGCAGAGGCGAGTTCAGGTTTTCGACGAGACGGGCGATTTCGCGCAGCTTTAAGTTTTCGACGTGATAATAAAGAAGGAGAAGTTTTTCGTGGTTGTCGAGGTTTGAAAAAGCGTTTTCGATTGCCGCTAAGGTCGCTCGCCGGTAACGGTCGCCGGCGAGTCGGTCAATCATCTGGTTTTCGCCGCCCAGATTTGCTTCCGCAAAACTGGCGTGAGCGTGTCCTTCGCCGACGTTCTCGGTCAGCTCATCCAGAGAAATCTCATCGTGGCTGGCGCGGTGCAAATCAACTAGCGAATGCCAGATAACCGTTCGCAGCCAGCCGCGCAGACTGCCGCGTCCGCTGTAGGTCGCAAATTTTGAAACCCGTTCGCCATCAACGACGCGCGTTCCGTAAAGTTCGACGTAAACCGTATCCACAACTTCCTGCGCGTCAATATCGGTTCGCGCCAAATGCCGCGCCACTCTTTCCAGATAAGAGCGATGCTGCCGGTCAAATTCCCACCACGCGCGTTCGCTGCCGTTGGCGCAGGCAAGCGCGAGAAACAAATCGTCGGCTTGAATCTGGCGCAGAAAATCTTCGATTTCTTCGACGGTCGGTTTTTCAGACGGATTATTCCGAATATACCTGTCGAGAGTTTTGCGGATTGAATTGTTGAAGCAGTCGGAAAGAACTCCAAAATTCGGCGCGGTTTCAGCACACCGCGCATATATTTCAGCCATCACGGATTCACATTGTGGGAGCAAATCTTCACGTTGTATCGCTTCTGGAAACATTGATTGAATCGTTTTTATAAAGTTGAGTCGGTATTATAAATGATTTTTGCAATTTAGCCTAGCTTTAATTCCGAATAAATCCGATTATTGAGTTGAAAATTATAAATAAAATCAGACTGAGGAGAGACTCTGATTTGACGAATTTTTGCCGATTTAATACAAATGCGAATCAGCAGTTAAAATAAATGTTGAAATAACTTGGGTTTTCTCTGCGTTCATTGCGCCTCTGCGTGAAATGATTTCTCACGCAGAGGCGCAATGAACGCAGAGAGGGAGTTTAAGCGATTAGCGAAATTCTAACTACTGATTCGCATTTAACTATAAGCATTCTCGGCTTCGGCGATATTCGTTATTCGGTGCAATTCGGTTTCGACGGCGGGCAGCCATTGATGATTTTTGTAAAGCAGATGCTCCATCTGACAGGTCGGCAGCGGCTTCGACATCAGATAACCCTGCGCGTAATCGCAGCCGAGATTTTGCAGAACGGCGAGCTGCGCCGGGGTTTCGATGCCTTCGGCGTAAGTCCGCATTTGCAGGTTTTTCGCCAAGGAAACAATCGTCTGTAAAATCTTCGAGTTCTCGCCGCGCTCGCCGACTTCCATCACGAACGAACGGTCTATCTTCAGCGCGTCAAACGGCAGGCGGTGCAGGTAACCCAGCGAAGAATAACCCGTGCCGAAATCGTCAATCGAAAGCTGCACGCCCAACTTTTTCAAGTTGTGCAGAATCTGAATTGACTGATCGGGATTGTCCATCGCCGCGCTTTCGGTGATTTCCAACTTCAGGGACGACGGCACGATCTTCGAGTCCTGCAAAGCCTTTCGCACGTCGTCCACCAAACTTACGTCGGTCAGATGTTTGCCGGAGATATTGACGCTGACCAGCAAATCATTGTAGTGCGGCGCGAGCTTCTGCCATCGGGCGATCTGCGAACAGGTTTCACCCAGAATCCATTTCGTAATCGGAATTATCAAGTCCGAATCTTCGGCAATCGGGATGAACTGCGCCGGGGAAATCATTCCTTTCTCCGAGTGATTCCAGCGCAACAGTGCTTCAAAACCGATCAGCGCGCCGTCGCTCAGAGAAACCAGCGGCTGATAGTACATCGCCAGTTCGCCGCGCTCGACGGCATACCGCAAATCGGCTTCGAGACTGATTTTTTCCAGGTATTGGGCGCGAAGTTTTTTGTCGAACACCGCGATGCTCGTCGAATTCGCTTTGGCGTAGTGCATCGCAATGTCGGCATCGCGCAGAATGTCTTCGGGTTTGTGATGCTCGGCATCGAACGGCGCGATGCCGATGTGCAAATCGGAGAAAATTTTATGACCTTCGATTAAAAAAGGCTGCGCCAGTTTTTCGTAAATCTGCGCCGCGATGCGCCCGGCTTCTTCGACCGACGCTAAATCGTTGAGAATAATGGCGAATTCGGTTCCGCCGAGCCGCGCCACCGTGTCTTCCTTTCGCAGGTGCCGCACGAGCCGTTTGCCGACGAGTTTCAAAACGCGGTTGCCGACGTTATGTCCGAGCCGGTCGTTGATGCTTTTGAAGCGTTTCAAATCCAGAAACAAAACGTAGTATTTGTGCGAAATTTCGATGCCGATTTCAATCAGCAAATTAAGCCGTTCGACCAGGTAAGTGCGATTCGGCAAATCCGTCAGGAAATCGTGAAAGGCGGCGTGTTCGAGGGCGTTCCGGCTCTGCTTTAAGGCTTCGTTGATGAGTTCTTCTTTCCGCAAAAGGACTTCGAGTTCGGCGGCGTGCTGCTTGACTTCCTGCGCTTTCAACTCGACGACTTCGACTTTTTCGCGTTCGGCGCGCTCGGCTTGATCAATTGATTGATTGATGTCTTTGACCGTTCGGCGATAATTGACGTAAACGATGCCCAAAATTGATGCGACCACCGCCGTCGTCAAAAAATCCGCTTCGGCGGCGACCTTGTAAACCAGAAAAGCCAGACTGCCGCCCGCGATATACGTCAGCGAACTCGCAAAACAATCGCGCCGCCAGATGTTCCAGAATGAATTTTCAGTTGTCAACATAGATAAATACGCCATCAGGCTCGAACCGGCGAGAAACTGCCCGACCGCTAAAAAACTCAGCGCGGCAATCAAATCGCGGGTCGTGTCGTATTGAAAGTTTGCCGGCGAGAACTTTAAAAAAGTCTGCCACGCCAGCACTCCGGCAGCAGTCGAGACGACGGTGACGGCAGTATTAAACAGAACCATCTGCCGGCTGATATAGATGCCTTTTTTTCGCAGGTGGCGGCAGTTGGCGAGGGCTTCGACCGCCGCCAGCAGAATCGCCGCGCCGCCGCCGTAGAATAGAAAGGCAAGGTAGATGATCGAATCGGAGAAACTTAAAATAATCCTCGAACGCGGCAGAACGATGCTCATTCGCGGCGTAACCAGCACCGCGAGTGCTGCAATAAATACGAATTCCCAACTAAAAAAGTCTTTCGGCGGATTGCAAGCCGCCCAGGTCAGACCCAAACCGCCGACAGCGATAATGATGAATTTGTAAAACTTTGGGAGTTTCTCTTGATCCATAAAACAGGGAGTTTTTAGACGTTTGATTATCTGAAATTACTGGGACGAAACGCAGTCTTTAAGTTGTGCCGGCTGGATAAAACTGAGGAAATATCCGGCGTTACCAATATAACATCTAGTGCTGTTAAAAAGCTACAACAATATACAAGTTTTTAAACAAGGTTTTTAACAGCATTAAAAAATGATTTTATTTAAAATCAGCCAAGTCGTCTCATTTGAGGAGCTACGCAGTCGGGGAAGAACGCCGCGCTCGAAAAACCTCTTTCGATTTGATGGCGAATAGTTGAGAGTCAATAGCGCAGAGAACGTTGGCGGCACGAAGTTATACCAATTCAAGTTGAATAATGTGTATGGTCAGAACCGCCTGCGATAGCGGGCGGGTTTTTCGCGCCTGACCCGCCCGCTATCGCAGGCGGTTCTGACCCGTTGATACGCCTAAATTGATTTGAATCGGTATTATTCACGGTGCGCTTTAAACTATTCGCTGCTAAAACAGGGAATTCTCTGACCGCCGAATCACTTCATTGACATTTGGAAATATCGCCGCCGGTCAAACACCTGCGACAGCGTAAACGTCCGGCAAAATAAAAAAGTAAGCCGGTTGAGCTTACTTTTTTATTTCGAGTCTGAAGATTATTTATTCCGCGTTCAACGCTTTTATCGCCGCCGGTTCGGGCGGGAGAAAGCGGCGCGGGTTAATCGGTTTGTCGTTCAAGCGCAGTTCGTAATGCAGATGCGGTCCGGTGGAACGCCCGGTCGAGCCGATCAGACCGATCAATTGTCCGCGCTGAATCGTGTCTCCGACCTGCACGTCGCCTCTCGAAAGATGCCCGTAGCGCGTCGTCAAGCCGTTGCCGTGGTCAATCTCGATCATATTGCCGTAACCGCCTTCCCAACCGGCTTTGCTGACGATGCCGTTTGCCGGTGCCGCCACGAGGTCGCCGCGTGCGCCGTCAATGTCCAGTCCGGCGTGAAATTCGTATCCGCGTCCGCCGAACGGATTGCGGCGATAACCGAAACCGTTGTTGATTTTGCCGAGATGCGCCCACATCGTCGGGATAAACGAAGCGTTGCCGGTGGTTTCAATCAAACGCAACTGAGTTTCCATCGTCGCTTCTTCGGCTTCCGTCTCGTTTTCAGTTAAACCGTCAATCGGTCCGCCGCTGTTGAGGGCGAAACCTTCCGAAGATGTCGGACGCGCATAATTGATTGATTTATATTGGGCTTTGATTTGAGGTTGATTTGATACTTGAGAGATTCGGGCGGAAGTAACGGTTTCCGCTTGGGCTGATATATTGTTTTTTATAAATACGATTGAAAAAATACCGACCATCAAAATAATAGCGGTGATGCTGACCTGGGAGATTTTTCTCGAAACCGGCTCCCGACTGACATATTGTTTGATTTTATTAAAATACGATAAAAGAAAAGTATAAAACTTGTCGTTTTGGTGCATTATGCTGGTTGCTCCTTTAATTTTTATGATTTTACGCATTCGAGAAAATTGCTTTTCCAAATGCTTGGAATCACGAAAGCACAGCCAAACGGCGACTAACGCGAGTTCCTTGTCGAAAGCGTCGGCGTTTAAAAACACGAACGCTTTCTCAGGGGTTTTTGATACCAAAATTTGAATACTGTTTTTGGTTTGGAATAGAAAAAAGGTAACACAGGCAATCGCGGAAAGCAAACATCCCGGTTGTTTCAGCGATTGCCCGCGTTTTAAAACTGATATTTTTGGAAGTTCGGCGGTTTTTAGGTTCGCGTTTGTCGGTTGGCTTTCCAGGTGCGAAACGCCAAAAACCCGACTCCGGCGATGACTGCCACGAAAATCAGCACGATGATAATCTTGATGGCGAACATAAAGAAACTGATCAGTGCCAGCAATTGAGCGACCAGCGCGATTATCTGTTTCAAAAATGTAGCGATCAAAGCCAAAATAGCGACGATGCTTCCCCAACCGGCGGTTTTGTATATAAATGACATAATTTTAGAAATTTCTGACTGCTGAAATTTTTAACCGAATCAGCCCGGCGCACATTATCTATAAATCGATAACGCCGCGCTTTTTCCATCATACAAAATTTACGCCCTGTTTTTCCACGTCGGAACGCGGTTTTCTTCGGGGAAATCGTTTTGCGCGTCGAAATCATCCGGCTGATAATTGGTTTCGGCAAACGCGGCGGCAAAAGTCGGCGCGTTCATCTGCGGTTCGTAATCGTTCCAAACAGGCTTTTGCTCTTTGGGTTTAAAAACGTAATCGCGCAGTAAATAAATGCCGAAACCGATCAGCACGACCGGCAGAATGCCGCGCATCAGACCGCGCAAATCAAAAAATCGGTTTAGCAAAAAGGTTGCGCCGAGCGCGGTCAGAACGATCCCCCAAAGTTTCGGATTACCCGCAAACCGCTGCACGATAAAATCTTCCGCCGCGTTCGGCGTAACGCCCGAACGCAGCAAATTTGCCGTTCGATATGAATCGAGCGCGGCGAAAACCCACATTCCGATAAACCCGAAAACGAACAGCGGCATTCCACCCGTCAGCACTGCCAACTGAAAAAGTCCGGCGAAGACGGCGAAATACATCAGAGCCTTTGTCGTCTGCCCGTTATACGCTGCGCCGAGTCCGGGACAAATCATTGATAAAAGCGTGGCGAGAAACGGCGAAGTCTGCCGCTTGATAATCGGGGCGTAAGACGTTTGATGATAATTTCGCAGCAGTTCGACACCCGAAACGATGCAATCCTGGCAATACGGAAAACCCTTGATGCGATGGTCACACGACGGACACAGCGGCTTCCCGCACCCGTTGCAGTTGACGACCGCCGTATTTTGCCCGTGATATGCACAATTCATTATTTGCTTTCCTCATTATTGACGTAAATTCCCTGAATCGGCTGCCGATTCGATTTTTGCGGTTCGCCCGGCACAGCGGAAGTCGTGCCGAACATCACCTCCGCGCTCTGTTTGTAAGTTTGTCCGGCGAGTTCAAAACTTTTTTGATACATTCCGCTGATCGAACCGTCGGCGGAAACCGTCTGGCTGAAAACGAAAAACGCGAACATCAAAATCATCGCCACCGGCGCAAGCTGCGGAATCGGAATCGGAAAACGAATTCCGCGAATCCATTCGGCAGCGTTGAAAATCCACGACGCTTTGACATCTTCCGCCCTTTCAGTCCCAATCGTCGCCTGTAAAATCTTCGTGTGTAAACCTTCCGGCAGCGATAGTTCTTCGGTTTTATAGGTGTAGCAGGCGGCAATCGAGCGGACGACCTCGCCGGGTAAATCCGTGCATTTTTCGCACAAAACGGCGTGGCGTTCCCAGCGGTGAAAAACCGCCGCCGGCAGAAATCCGTCGAGATAATCGGTCAGATGATTTTCAAAATCAGCGCACGCCATCGCGGATTCCGGCGTGGTCATCGAAATTATTCGCGCTTCGAGATGCGTCAGCGAATGTTTCGGCGCGGCGATTTCGCGGCAAACTTCGACCGCACTTTTCACTTCGTTAAGGAGCGTGTGGCACAGCGGACAGCGCAGAGCGTGTTCCGCCATCGCCACCTTTGCCGGTTTGTTCAGAACATTGTCCAAATAGTCAATCAACGATTCTTCAAACTTTGAACAATTAATTAAGTTTTTTTTTTCATACTGCATAAATCAAAACTTCTGACATCGGTTTCATTTCAGCCGCCAATAAAATTTGTTCGCGTCAATCGCTATTCGTGCGCGGCGGAAAACGGTTTCAAACGTTGACGACGCGCATTCGTCTTAAAATCTTCGCCAGTTCGATACGCCCGCGATTGATGCGCGATTTGACCGTGCCTTCGGGAATCTTCAGCAAATCCACGATTTCCTGATAAGTTAATTCCTCGATGTCGCGCAGAATCACGCACGTTCGCAAATCCGTCGGCAGTTTGTCAATTCCTTCCTGCACCTGTGCGGCGAGTTCGCGCCGTTCGATTTCTTTCTGCGCCGAAGTTCCGACGGCGCGCAGGTGAAACGTGTGGTTTTCCACATCATCGGCGTAGGAATTCTGCGGATTCCTTTGGCGATGCCGGTAATCGTCAATTATCAAATTTCGCGCCAGCCGCATCAGCCAGTTCGCCAGATCGCCGTGTTTCGGATCGTATTGTTCGAGCGTTCGATAGATGCGAACGAAAACTTCCTGCGTCAAGTCTTCGGCGGCTTCGACGCTCGACGTG
The DNA here is from genome assembly GCA_043768465.1 of Pyrinomonadaceae bacterium. Lineage (GTDB taxonomy): Bacteria > Acidobacteriota > Blastocatellia > Pyrinomonadales > Pyrinomonadaceae. The sequence goes on along the minus strand of JAYVKL010000110.1, from coordinate 14,802 downwards.
AAGCGGAAGGCGAGATTGAAAATCCGCCGCGAAAACTGCGCCACGATTTCCTCCCACGCCGAGCCGTCACCGGCACGGCACCGCCGAACGAGTTCCGCGCCGTTTGCTGTCGCTGTCACTGCTTTTACCGCTTCCAAATTTAATGTTCTCCGCGAAGCCGAACGCCTTTTATTAAAGCGACAAAACCGTAAAATCGCTTTGTCAAGATTTTGTTACGCTCGCCGAAAAAGAAAAGTTCCGGTAAAAGTTTCGGACGATTGGGCTGTAATTATCAAGCGATGTGACTGTAGTTTTCACTGTAAATAATGTATCTTGAGTTTTTAGCGAGATGTTCAGCCGGGTTCGTTTTTATAAATTTTATCTCGCCGCGTTGCGGAGCCAAGGATTTGCGAAAGTCTCTAAAATTCATCGTTTTATTTTTATTTGCCGTTTTCATTTTCTGGTTTTTCGGGCGCAATCTCGATTGGCGGGAAGTCAGCCAGAGTCTCCGCCGCGCCAACGCTTTTTATCTGCTGGCGGCGTTTGTCATCACCTGTCTCGGCTATTTTTTGCGGGCGTGCCGCTGGCAGACGCTGTTTGAACCGATCACCGCCACTTCTCTGAAGGAATTGTTTGCGGCGACGACCATCGGTTTTACGGCGATTTTGATCGTCGGACGCGCCGGCGAGTTGATTCGTCCGATGTGGCTTTCGATGCGCGACCCGCGTGTTCGTCCGTCCGCCGCGCTGATGACTCTCGGCGTTGAGCGAATTTTCGATTTGGCTTCGCTGATTTGTTTTTTCTCGATCAATCTGCTGTGGTTCGACGCGCCCGCCGGACGCGAAAAGGAATTCGGCTACATCAAATTACTCGGTAATCTGATGCTGGTCGGCGTTGTTTTCGGTTTCGCCGCGCTTTATCTTTATCAGAAATACTCGGACCGCATCGTCGCCCGGGTTGAAAAAATAACCGATAAAAAATTCGTCCCGAAGAAAATCCGAGCGGTTTTTATCAGCCTTTTAAGACAACTCGCCGCCTCTCTGCAAATTCTGCGAAGCGGGCGCGAAATCGCGCTGGTCGTTTTCTGGACGCTGCTTTTGTGGTTTTCGATAGCGATTCCGACGTGGCTGGTGATTCTGGCGTTCGATTTGCCCGTCGAAGTCGGTTTCAGCGGTTCTTTGATCGTGATGTTCACGGCGGCTCTCGGTTCGGTCGTGCCGACTCCGGGCGGCGCGGCGGGCGCGTTTCACGCGGCGACGGCAGGCGGATTAATGTTCCTGAACGTCGCCCAGAACGATGCGTTCGCGGTTTCGTTTGCGATGCACCTGGTTTATTTCGTCCCGGCGTTGATTTTCGGCATCTATTATTTTCTGCACGGCGATATGAGCGTCGCCCGTTTCAGAAGCCTTCTGTCGAGCGAACACGCCGAAGACGAAATTTTAGAAGAAGGAGAGTCGGGAGTGGAGAGCGGAGAGTCGAGAGCTACATCATCTTAACCCTTCAGTCTCGACTCTCCACCCTCGACTAATTTATGAAATGTCCGTTCTGCACATTTTTGGAAGACAAAGTAGTTGATTCCCGCGAAGCCAAAGACGGCAATTCGATTCGGCGGCGGCGCGAATGCCTACAGTGCGGCAGGCGGTTTACGTCTTACGAGCGCATTGACGAAATTCCGTATATGGTCGTTAAAAAAGACGGCAGACGCGAGATTTTCGAGCGCAACAAAATTATGTCGGGCTTGCTCAGAGCCTGCGAAAAGCGTCCGATTTCCGCTTCGCAGCTCGAAGCAATCGTGGACGACGTGGAGAAAAACGCGCAGGAATCAACTGATCGCGAAATGCCGACCAGCGATTTGGGTAAAATTATTATGCGGCGTTTGAAGGAACTCGATAAAGTCGCCTACGTCCGTTTCGCGTCGGTTTACCTTGAATTTGAAGACGTTTCCGAGTTTATGACCGAACTCAAATACCTCGTGCAGACGCGCGATAAATCGGCGAAAACTAAAAAGGCGAAAGTTAAGAAGTTGAGAAATGAGAAGTGAGAAGTGAGATAAAAATTAACTCGATCAACAATAAAAAAGATTTGGCGGGCGAAGAGTTCGCCGCTTGAACAGCGAATAGTTGATTCGCGTCGGGGCGCGAAGTTATTCACTGCTCAACTGTTTCCTGTTCAAAAAAAGAAAAAAAGCATTTCAGCCCGGAGCCGCCATTTTTTATCCGACGGCGTAATTTTTAATGAGAATCGAAAATAATGAAAACCCGTTCTCCTTCTTATGATTTTTCATTTTTCACCGCGTTGATGCTTTTGACTTTGCAGCCCTTAGTTTCTACCTTGTCTAATTATGCTGAAAAATTATCGAACGACGCTCGTTATCGTTTTAAGTTTGCTCTCGGTTTCATCTATTTTCGCGCAGAACAAATTTGAAGGCTACAATCTTTTCCTCGACGTTCCCGAAACGCATAAGTCGGCGACCTGCGCTCTGCGCTACGTTCCGCCGCAGACTGAAATCACCATCACCGACTTAAATCGGGCGACACCGATGAAGCTCGCCGGCTGCGGCGATGCGTCGGCGCGGGTCGAACAGCGCGGGGCGAACGCCGTGATGCGGGCTTCGGAGACGAATTATAAATGGTGTTTTACGGGCGAAGACAAAAGCTATCGAATCACGTTTAAGGGCGACCAATACGCCGGACAGATAACCTACAACTGGATTTCCGAATCGTCACCGACCGGAACTTATAACATCCGTGATTTCGGCGCAGTCGGCGACGGCACCACCGACGATACGATTGCTTTCAAAAGCGCCATCGCTTTTATCGCTTCCCGAAACGGCGGAACACTTTTGATTCCCGAAGGCGATTTCGTCGTCACCTCGCCGGTCGCCCTGGTTTCCGGCATCAACATTCAAGGCGTGTCCGGTCTTCAAACGGGCGCGCCGACCAACAACGTCGTCAAGCGCAGTCCGAGCCGCATCAAACTGGCTGCCAAAAGCGGCGCGCTATTTCGTATCGGCGAATGCGTCGAAAGCGTCGTCATCAAGGATTTGGAGCTTTTCACCGAAAACAATCAGAATACTTCCGGCATCGAGGCGGTCGGCGGCTTTTCGACATCACAAAATTTCTATTTCGAGCGCGTGGTTTTTCAAGGCTTCAATCGCGGAATCTACGCCCATACCATTTTGATCAAGGGAATCGAATGGCAGTTCGATTACATAAAATTAAACCACTGCCTGTTTGTTTATAACCGCGATGCGGGAATTTATTCGGATGTCAGAAATGCCGACTGGAAGATTCAGGGCAGTTTTTTCTACAATCCGCCGCACACGCCGACCGCTAAAGCCGATTCGATGACTTTTATCCGCTCGGCGGGCGTTCTGATCGAAGATACTTTTGGCGGCGGGATTCAAAACGCCGTCGGCGGCACCTTTCTAAATCTTCTGGACCCGACGGCGACGACCATCATCGGCTCGCAAACCGAGGCGATGACCGCTTCGCTGGTTCTCAACGAAACGAACATCAAATACGCGGGCGATTATTCTTATCCGCTGAACATTTCCGGTTCGGTCTTCGGCAATCCGATGATTTTTAACGCCCGCCGAACGCTCGTCTCCAACGGCAATCTTTACGGACCGAAAACATTTCGAGCCGACGAACGCCTGCGCGTTTATTCGACCGGCGACCGCTTCTGTTACGACGGCTGGATTCTCGGCTGTCTGGAACCGGCGGTGAGCAGCAATTTCGACCGCGCTGCGATTGTCTTTATGACCGGACAGCCCGGCGAAGGAATGGTTGGCGGACATCCGGCGTTTTTCGGAACGGACGTGCAGTTCGGAATGCCCGTGCAGATGCCTTCGTTTCTACAAAATGCGCTGCCGCCTGGCAAAGCCAACGGCTCGCTAATTTACTGCTCGAACTGCCGCCGCAGCACCACGCCGTGCCAGGCGGACGGCACCGGCGCACCGGCGATGGTCGTCAATAATCAGTGGAGCTGTCTCTGACTAACGGATAACGAAAAATGGATAATGGATAATTAAGAGATTCTTAAAATTATCCATTATCCATTTTTCGTTATCCATTTTTTACTCGATTCCTTCGAGCGGAAAAAAGCGGTCGACAAATTCGACGTGCAGGCGCGGGATGCCGTCCTGACCGAGACGTTTGGCGCGAATGACCGAGATAATCGAAACCTCGTATTGTTCGCTTCTGACGCGCACGAATTCGCCGATTTCCATCGGCAGCGTCGAAAAAATCGCCGCGCCGCTCAAACTCAAATTTTCCGTCACAGTCGGTTCGCTCGCCGTCACCGTTCCATCCGCGTCGAGCTTTTCGAGAATAATGCCGGTCGGTATCGCCAGCCGCGAATGACGGCGCAAATCCTTTGCGATGCTTTTTTCGGCATCTTTCGCCGCCTCGACGACATTCCACAATTTGCCGTTCTCCAGGTGCGAAATCTCGAATAACTTATCCGGGTCTTCAAGATAGCCGAGCGGCGGATTTTTTCCGATGAAAGCCACGCCGATAGCGTGTTGATCTGCTTCCGCCGCCGGATTCTCTTTGGTGATGCAGCTTCGCACCAATCCCCAAACCCGATACTGCGGCTCGGCGTAATCGTAACAGCGCATCTGGCGCGGCAAGGGCATCGTCATCTGTAAAAGCCGCCCGCGTTTGACGTTGTGCTTTAAATTAAAACCCGCGCCGAACGCCGAGACATCGGTCAGGCGCGTAATTTCGTTCCAACTCAGGCGGGTGTCAATGCGCGATTCGACGCGGACGGGCAACGCGAGCGAAAATCGCGGAATGCGACGTGACTCTTTTTCGGTTGAGGTATTCATTTTTATTAAAACAAAAGCCGGAATCAGGTTAGAAAATATTCGGGAAACAGTTGATTTTGCGCGCGTTTGCGCGATTTATGTGGTTTGCAAAACAGGCGGAAAACCTGTAAAATAATTATACATTTTGACGCTGTGAAATTCAAGTTTTTATTTTAACGCCCGCTTTTCACCCGTAATTCAGATTCAGTTTAGAAATCGAAAACAGAAGGAAGATAAAAAAAGATAATGGATACAATTTTAGAACGCAATCAAGTTAACATCGAAGACGAAATGCGCCGCTCGTATCTCGACTACGCGATGTCGGTGATCATCGGACGCGCCTTGCCGGACGTGCGCGACGGTTTGAAACCCGTTCACCGCCGCGTTTTGTGGGCGATGCAGGAACTCGGCAATTATCACAACAAGCCGTATAAAAAATCCGCCCGCGTCGTCGGCGACTGCTTCGTCGCCGGAACTTTGGTGCATACCGAAAAAGGTTTGAAACCGATTGAAAACGTCGAAGTCGGCGAAGAAGTTTTGATGCCGAACGGCTATACCAGCCGCGTCGTCGAAGCCCTTCACAATCCGCCGGGACAAGTCATTGACGTGACGCTTTCCAACGGTTTGACTTTGACTGTGACACCCGACCAAAAGTTTCGCGTTCTCGGCGAAAATTATGAAATTCGTTGGGAGCAGGCGAAAAATTTAGAAGGAAAAAGGGTTTTGGCTTCGAGTCCGCGAAGTTTGGGATTTCCCGAAGCGCATTTCAATCAACAGAAAACCGGCTTGGCTTACACCGCCGGCTTGCTGGTTGCCGAAGGGTTTCTAACCGACCGAAATCGCTCTTCGCGTGTCGGTATTTCGATGGTTGACCGCGAACCGCTCGAATACGTCGCGTCGGTTTGCGCCGAGCAATCGGTCAAAGCTATTTGGAGCGCAAAGAAACCGCAGAAAACGCATTATCAATTGCAGCATCAACTTCGTTTCAGCAATTTCCCCGAAGCGGTGGAGATTTGCCAGGACAAATGCGACGACAAACAGGTTCCGTCCTGGATTTTAACGGACAGACGTTTGTTCGCGCCGTTTATCGCCGGGTTTGTTGACGGCGACGGATTTATGCGGACAGCCGATTCAAAACGCGAAGCGGTTTTAGCGACGACTTCAAAGCGTCTTTCAACTGAACTTCAGGCGATGTTAGCCGATTGCGGAATTCACGGCGTGAGCGTCCCGGAAGAACACGGCGAAAATCGGCTGACGAGTTTTAATTTACATTTAACGGGCGAGAATGCTTCGCGGCTGGCGCATCTGATTTCGCCTTTCTTAAAAATTCCGCGCAAAAAAGAATCCGCGTTTGATTTGTCCAATTGGAAAAACCGCGCTCTGAACCTCGAAACGGAATGCGTTCCGAGCGCGGCGATTTGGGAAGAATTCTCTAAGTATCACATCGGTTCCGGCTGGTTCGTTGATAAAGACGGCAGGAAATTTCGTTCGGGAATCAAATACGAAACCGGCGCAAAGATTCGTTACTCAAATGATTTACACGAGAAAACCTTGTCTTACAGACAAATCGAGTCGTGGGGAATTTTAGCGAAACTCGAAAAACTCGGTTCACCGCTGACTGCAAACATTCGCCGCTTAATTGATGATTATTCGCTTTTGCAAGTCGTTTCCGTTATTGATAACTGTGAGAAAGCCGAAACTTTCGATATACAAATCGAGGACGAAAGTCACGAATTTTTACTGCACGGATGCGCCGTCTCGAATTGCATCGGCAAATATCACCCACACGGCGATTCGGCGGTTTACGAAACGATTGTCCGTATGGCGCAGGAGTTTTCGCTGCGTTATATGCTGGTTGACGGGCAGGGAAATTTCGGCTCGATTGATGGAGATTCGGCGGCGGCAATGCGATATTGTGTTGCAAACAATGCACTTACAGTTACAGATAAAGGTTTGCAAAACATCGGAAGTCTTTCCAAAAGTGAAGATGTTGATCTGAAAATCCTTTCGCACAATCAAAAAATCAATCACGCGAGCAAGTGGTTCGACTGCGGCGAACATCCGACTTTTCGGGTGAAAACCAATCGCGGATACGAAATTACGGGAACGCCGAATCATCCGTTGTTGGTTTGGGAAACGGCGGCTGATAACCGTCCGCATTTTGTCTGGAAAACAATCGAGAATTTGAAGAAAGGTGATTTTCTTGTGATTGACCGGAGCGAAACGCTTTGGACGAAAAAGGAAGTCGCGCTTGTAAACTATCTGCCGAAGTTTGAAAATCCGCGAACGGTCATTCACGAAACGCCTTTAACTCTGAATGAAGATTTGGCATTTTTGCTCGGCGCGTTGACGGCGGAAGGTTCGAGCCGCAAAAACTGTATAGATTTCGTTAACGCCGAAGGTGAGTTGGCGGATGAGTTCGTCGCGGTTTGGGCGAGAACTTTCCCGCATTGCCGTCTTCACAAATGGTTGCGCGAGCCAAGCAGTTACGGCGTGAAAAAATGGTGGCAGATGCAGGTTGTCAGTCAATATGTCGTCGGACTTTTACAGAATCTGGGTTTTGTCGGTAAATCGCACGAAAAACAGATTCCCGATGCGATTCTTCGCTCGCCGAAGTCGGTGGTGGCGGCATTTCTGCGCGGGCTTTATGAAGGCGACGGCAACGTCGAGAAATCCGGCAAAAGTCTTTTGCGGGTGACTTTAACCTCAAACAGCGCGGAAATGCTCAAACAGACGCAAATCGTATTGTTGCGATTCGGCATCGCAGCAAGTCTTTTCAGTGATGCTTTGCACAATCGTAAAACGCATCGGCTTTGCGTGACGGGTGTAGAGAATCTGCGTAAATTTGCGGAGAAAATCGGTTTCTATTCGACTGTCAAAAGACAGGCGTTAGAAAGCGTCGTCTCCGAGTTTTCTGGCGTGGCGTTGTCGAAAACGGATTACGTTCCATATCTGTCGAACTATGTCCGCGCCAACGCTTTGACTCAGACGAATTGGTTGAGCCGAAACAATTTCTATCGTCCGCCGCATTTGCGAAATTCGCTGGCGCGTCTTGAAAATGTGTTTGAGGCGAATGAATTCGAGTGGATAAAAAACTTAGCCGAGACGAATTATTTGTTCGACCCGATTAGCGAAATCGAAGACGCGGGCGAGCAAAAAGTTTACTCCTTGCGCGTTGACAGCGATTGTCATTCGTTCGTCGCCAACGGTTTTGTCAACCACAACACCGAAGTGAGAATGCAGAAGCTCACCGCTGAAATGCTCGCCGACATCGAGAAGGAAACGGTTGATTTTCAGCCGAATTACGACGAATCCTTGAGCGAGCCGAAAGTAATGCCGGCGCGGTTTCCGAATCTTTTGGTCAACGGTTCCGAAGGCATCGCCGTCGGAATGGCGACGAAGATTCCGCCGCATAATCTGTCGGAAATCATAGACGCGACCGTCGCTTTGATTAAAAATCCCGGAATCACGATTGACCAGTTGATCGAACACGTTCCGGGACCGGATTTCCCGACCGCCGCGTTTATTTACGGGCGCGAGGAAATTCACCGGGCTTATCGGGAAGGGCGCGGCATTATTCAGATGCGGGCGAAGGCGGCGATTGATCGCGTCGGGCGCGGCGACCGCGAAAAAGATGCCGTTGTTATCACGGAAATTCCGTATCAGTTGAACAAAGCGCGTTTGATCGAAAAAATCGCCGAACTCGTTCACGAAAAACGGCTCGACGGCATCTCGGAAATCCGCGACGAATCGAACCGCGAAGGCATCCGCGTCGTTATCGAACTAAAACGCGATGCCGTGCCGCAGGTGGTTTTGAACAAACTTTACAAACTTACGCCGCTCCAAATGTCGTTCGGAATCATAATGATTGCGATTGTTGACGGGCAGCCGAAAGTCTTGAATCTCAAGCAGATTCTCGAAGCGTTCGTCGCATTTAGAAAAGAAGTCGTGCGCCGCCGCACCGAGTTTGAACTTCGCAAAGCTCAAGCCAGAGCGCATATTCTGGAAGGTTTGAACAAGGCGATTGACGCGCTCGACTATTTGATTCCGCTGATTCGCAACTCGCGTTCGATTGACGAAGCGAAAGCGTGGCTGACCGGAAATTTTGCGACGCTCGGCGAGATCAAAACGTGGCGCGGCGCACCGACGACCGATCAAACGCCGGAGCAGTTTCAGAAAAATCTGGAAAAAGTCGTCGGCGAACTACGGTTTTCCGATATTCAGGCGCAGGCGATTTTAGATTTGCAGCTTCGTAGATTGTCGGCTTTGGAACGTCAGAAAATCATTGACGAACTCGAAGCGATTTTGAAACATATCGGCGAACTTGAAGCGATTCTCAACAATCAACAGCTTTTGCGGCAGGTGATCGTTGACGAACTGAAGGAAATCAAAAAGAACTTCGGCGATGCGCGGCGCACGGAAATCGTGGACGCGGGCATCGAGTTGAAAATCGAGGACTTAATCGCCGACGAAGAAGTCGTGATTACCGTGACCAACGCCGGATATATCAAGCGAACGCCGGTTTCCGCGTATTCGACGCAGGGACGCGGCGGCAAAGGGCGATTCGGGGCGAAAGCGAAAAACGACGATTTCGTCGAACATTTGTTCACGGCTTCAACGCACGCTTTCCTGATGATTTTCACCGGCGGCGGACAGGTTTTCAAAATCAAAGTTCACGAAATCCCCGAAGGCGACACGGCGGCGCGGGGCAAAGCGGTCGTCAATCTCGTGCAGTTGTCGGGCGAAGTGAAACTGGTCGAAGTTTTGCCGGTTCGTGATTTCACCGAAGAAGTTTACGTCGTGATGGTGACGAAAAAAGGAGTCGTTAAAAAATCGAGTTTGTCGCAGTATCAGAACATTCGCGCCAATGGAATTAACGCCATCAACATTGACGAAGGCGACGAGCTTTTGAATGTTTTCGTGACCGACGGCAAACAGCAAATCTTTATCGCTACCAACGACGGAATGGCGATTCGATTTAACGAAGAAGATGCGCGTCCGCTCGGCAGAGTCGCTCGCGGCGTGCGCGGAATCAGCTTAAGAAAAGACGATTTTGTGGTGACGGCGTGCGCGGTTTCAACCGACGAATCCGAACGAATGCTTTCAATTTCCGAACAGGGTTACGGCAAACAAACCAAAGTCGGCAATTATCGTCTGATTAACCGCGCCGGCAAAGGTGTTATCAATATGAAAACGACGAAAAAGACCGGCAAGGTCGTCGCCGTTTTCCCGGTTGACGAAAATTCCGAAGTGATTATCATCACGCAGCAGGCGAAACTGATCCGGCTCGACACCGATAAAATCCGGCAGACCGGCAGAAGCGCACAAGGCGTAAAACTCATCAACGTCGGCGACGGCGATATGGTGACGAGCGCGTCTCTGATTGATGTTTCGCAGGAGGAAAACGAAATTATCGGCGACACCGGCGAAGTTTAATATCTTCGCCCGAACGTAAAAAGTAAGAAAGCGGAGACCCGAAACTCTCCGCGTTTTTGCGTTTAAAGGTGAGAACTATTTGATAATAAACGGACAATCCTGTAACCTTTCGATGAAATTCCGCACTTGTCGGCAGCAATTGAACAGATGAGCGAAAGTGATTAAGGTGATTTGCTCTTCGTTCTGAGTCCACGCTTGAGCGTGTTCTTCCGAAAGCCGTGCGCGGCGATGACAAACTGAATTTTGAACTCAGAACCAAAAGCAAAAATATCCGATAACTTTCAGCCGCTGACTATTTACCTGAAATTATGAAAAACTTTTTGAAAATGTATTGGCGCGGCGCGTTGCTGCTGACTTTAATTTTTGTCGCTTCGACCAATGAAGCGAACGCGCAGAAATCCAAATCCAATCAACAAACGCCGGTCATTCTGATTCACGGCATCGGCGGCGCGGATTTGGATTATCAGCCGGCGGGCAAAGGGATTTGGAGCAACGGTTTTCCGAACGATGTTTTGATTTGGAAGGCGGGCGAGCCGCAGAATCTGGAGTTTGACGCGAGCGGGAATCCGCGCTCCGATACGATTTCCAAAGATGTCAAAGCCGTCGGATTTTATGACGTGCCGGGCGGCAAGAATATCACGGATTTATCAAAATTTCTGCAAAAATCCGGCTACGCGAAAAACTCCGAATTGTTTGAGTTCGCCTACGATTTTCGATTTTCTGCCGTTTACAACGCGGTGAAGCTCGGTGAATTGATTGATGGTATTCGCAGCAAAAACAACAATCAGCCGGTTGATATTGTCGCGCACAGCTTCGGCGGTTTGATCGCCAAACAGTATCTTTTAAATCCGGCGAACGCGGGCAATGTCAGGCAGCTTATTTTCGTCGGAACGCCGCATCTCGGCGCACCGAAAGCGTTGAAGGCACTGCGTTACGGCGATAATCTCAATGTCCGAATCATAGACGGCTGCAAGCTCAAGCGCGTCGTTCACAATCTGCCGGGAATGTTTAACCTGCTGCCCGGACGACGGTATTTTGAAGCGAACGGCGGCGGCTATTTTGAAGACGCGAACGACATTGACGGCGACCAGGTGCGCGGCATTCTGGACTACGAACACACGACTTACAATTTAATCAACGGCAAAGAAACGCGCTGTTTGCTCAAGCCGTCGGTGGACGCGCTGCCGTTCGACAAATTGAGCGCGAATCTTTTGGAAGAACACAGTGTCAAGTTTCACGACGATTTGGATAATTGGAAGAAACCGGCGAACGTCCGCGTTTCGATGATTGTCGGCTACAATGTCCCGACATTGAAAATGCTCGCCGAAAACACCGACGGAATTAAACTGACTTACACGACGGCGGGCGACGGCACGGTTCCATTGCGAAGCGCGGAAACCGCCGCTGCCGATGTGATTTATTACGCCGATCTGAAAAAACTCAAAACCGAGCATTCGGGAATGATCGGCGCACCGGCAATCGTCGGCAAAATTTACGATTTGCTGCGCGGCAGCGACAAAAACAATCAAAACATTTTTTCCACCGCGCGTCCTGCCGATCAAAATTTTACGGAAACGAGCGAACTGAAACGCCGAAAAATTAACGACTGAATTGAGCAGCGAAACTTCTACATTCTACATTTTGCATTCTTCATTTTTGGCGAAAAATTATTTGAAGGAAAATTTAGAATGCAGAATTTATACCAATTCAAGCTGAATAGTGCGTCCTGTCAGAACCGCCTGCGGTAGCGGGCGGGTCAGGCGCGGAAAACCCGCCCGCTACCGCAGGCGGTTCTGACCCTTTGATACGCATAAATTGATTTGAATCGGTATTAGTAACGTAAAATGGCGCGTAATTTTCGGATTTGAGTTAAGAATGCTGAAATTACTATCTCGACTTTGGGAGCGATTTTGATGTGGCTGAATTAACGGCGGAAGCGTTCGGATTATTGCTGGTGCGGCTCGATGAAAATGAATCGGTCGCCGCCGGAAAATATGAAGAACTGCGTTTGAAATTAATCAAATTTTTCATCTGGCAGCGCAGATGCGCCGAATCGGAAGCCGACGCACTCGCCGACGAAACGCTCGACCGCGTTTCGGTGAAACTCGCCCGCAACATCGAAATAAACAACGTCAACGCCTATGCTTTGGAAGTTTCGCGCTTCGTCTGGCTCGAACACATCCGCCGGAGAAAGGAAATCGGATACGGTGACGATTTGCCGGAAATCGCCGTTCCGCCGGAAACTGCCGAAGAATCCGATTGGCGTTTAGCGTGTCTGAGAAAATGTTTGATCGAAGTTTCCCAAAACGAATCCGAACGGCATTTGATCATCGGTTACTACGGCGCGGAAACCGGCGAGAAAAATAAAAATCAACGCAAAAATCTGGCGGAGAAATTAGGTTTGACGATGAACACGCTCAAAGTCAAAGCGTGTCGTCTGCGCGAGCGTCTCGAACGCTGCATTAACGATTGCGCGGCGAAAACGGCTTGAGGCGGGCGGGAATCAGGCTGGCTTCAGAACCGACGTTTTGACCCTGCGCTCCTTCGCGTTATAACCTTCGCGGGACTTTGCGATACGAAAAATTATACGGATTTAGTAACGCACCGAACGCGCAGGTGATGACGCAGAAGAGCGCAGAGTTCTGAAGAACAATCTGCGACACTTAAAAATAAATGGCTGACCGGCAGAATACAAATCAAATTGAAGCGTTCGATGCGGAAACATTGAAACGCTATCTGTTCGACGAGGCGGGCGAAACGGAACGCCGACTGTTGGAGTCGCGCTTTTTTGACGATGATGTTTTGTTCTACGAACTGCTCGATTTGGAGAACGATTTGACCGACCGTTATGCCCGAAACGAACTTGACGAAAACGACCGCCGCCGCTTTGCCGCGAGCTTGAAAAAATCGCCCGAACGCCGCGCCAAACTCGCCAACGCCGAATCTCTGCAATTGTTTATCAGGGAGGAATCGAAGTCGGCGGCACTCGCCGCGCCTGAAAAAGCGCAGTCGAATTTTTGGGAAAAACTCGCCAATTTGCTCGGTTTAAACGCGGCGAATTTTCAGTATGCGGCTGCCGCGCTGTTGTTTTTACTGTTAACCGGAATCGCATTTCTAATTTACGAAAGACGGCGCGACGGGCAGGAATTAGCGCGGCTGCGGGGAAATGAAATCGAGCGGGCGGCGGAACTTCAGCGGCGGGAAAAAGCGTTGCAGGAACAACTCGAAACGGTTGAAGAACGGGAAGAGAATCTGCGAACCGAACTCGCGGAGAAAAGCGGGCAGACGGATATTTTAACCGAACAACTGACGCTCGAACAAACGGAAAAAACCCGGCTGATGCGCGAACTGGAAAATTTGAAACTGCAAAAAACAATTCAATCGCCAAAAAGTCAGCCGTTCGCGCCGACGACGGCGACCGTCATTCTCGCGCCAATCGGCGGCAAAGGCGGCGACGATGCGGGAATTACCAGCGTCAATCAAAACGCGGCGAGGGTTTCCGCAACCCTGCAAATCCCGAAAGAATCCGCCGCCGAAATTTTCAGCGTCCGGCTTAATTCCGCGCCGCTCGCCGGTAACCTCAAACCGCGCCGAACTAAATCGGGCAATCAATATCTCCGCATCGTTTTTCCGGCGAAAAGTTTATCCTCCGCCAAGGAAAATCTGCTGACCGCGACCGGCGGCGACGGCAGCCGCTACAACTATATTCTGCGGCGGAAAAAAATAAGGCGAACGCCGAACAAATAAATTGACAGACCACCGATTTGATGGATAATAATTGAAAACAAAACGAATGTTCATTTTGCATTTTGATGAGCGCGTCCAAACAACATGCGAAAAATCGCGCGGCTTTTAACGCCGGCTTCGCCGTTCGATGATTCGGCTTGAGCAGTCACCTGAACTGATCTTGATGTTCTCGCGTCCAACTTTAGTCGGCTCTTGAGCGCGGCGAAGAAACAACTGAAGCTGGAATTCAGACACGCGGCATCTATTTGATAAAAGATAATTTCGTTCGACTGCTTGTAAAATTTCCCGCTTTTAATCCGGCATTTTGGACGTGTCTGCGCTTCCGCAAAGATAAAAATTTTCAGCTCTCGAATCTTTCGGAAAACGATCTTGCAGATTTGAACGGGAAAGTTGACCGTTTCGCGCCGCGAAAGTTGCGTTTAGAGATGGAGAACAGTTTCGACGAAAATTTGCGGAATCAAAATCGAATCGCCGGTGTAACCCTTCTTCGATTTTCCGCACCGGCAAATGAGAGATTTTATGCGATCAAATTATCATTTTGGAAAATTCTGCAAAACGGGCGGTGCGGCGGCGACTTTGTGCGGGCTGATGCTGTGGGCGGCGACATCGTTCGGGCAGCAGAAAGCGGCGGGCGCGGTTTATCAGGACGAATATCTGCTGAAGCCGAACGAGCGCGTCGAACGCCGGCTCGTCAAAGACGAAAAGCATATTTACACGATCAACCTGAAACGCGGCGAGCTTTTGCACATCACCGTCGAACAGCGCGGAATTGACGTGGCGGCGGCAATCGCTAAAAAAGATGCGGAGCGAAAAGTCATTCTCCAAACCGA
>JAYVKL010000109.1:0-5382 GCA_043768465.1 Pyrinomonadaceae bacterium | reverse complement strand
CTGGAAAATTCCGCAGCGCAACACGCCCGACCACAACGCGCTCGCGCTCGCCGGAAAAATCATCAGCGAGGGCGAAAGCTCAAGGCTTTATCAAAAGCTCGTCAAAGGCGACGAATCGGTTTTGCAACTGGTCAGTTTTACCGACGAACGGCGCGGACCTTCGGGGTTTTTGATTTTCGCGCTGCCGAAACCGGGCAAGGATTTGAGCAAAATCCGCGAGACGATTACCAACGAAATCAAGGATATGGCGACGAACGGACCGACCGGTGAGGAAATTCAGAAACTGCACAATAATCTGATTAACGACGCGGTTCGCGCCCGGCAATCGTCGCTCGGACGCGCTCAGGCAATCGCCGAATTTGCCCTTTTTGACGGCGATCCGACACTCGTTAATTCGGAACTCGACGAGCTTTTGAAAATCACCCCGGCGCAAATCAAAGAAGCCGTCAACAAATATCTGAACACCGACAACCGCGTTTTGCTCGACATCGTTCCGGGAGCGAAAGCGGAAACCAAACCCGTCGGAGAATAGTCAAAACGCAGGAGAATATAAAATGAACAAAGCAGTAAAATTTTTAGCGTCCGCCGGTTTGATCGCTTCTTTTGGCATCGGAACATACGCCCAGAAAACTATGAATGAAGATTTTCGCAAAACCGCTCCGGCGGCACTCGCGCCCAAAAGTTTTGAAATCGCCAAGCCGTTTGAAACGACTTTGCCGAACGGTTTGAAGGTGATCTTTTTTGAAGATAAACGACTGCCGCTCGTCAGTTATCGGCTCGGTTTCAAAAACGGCACGATTTATGATCCGAAAGATTCGGTCGGATTGACTTCGGCGATGACCGCGCTTTTAAATGAAGGCACGACGACGCGCACGAGCAAACAATTGGCGGAAGAAATCGAACGGCTCGGCGCGAACATCTCGGCGAGCGCGGGCGAGGACAACACGATTGTTTCGGCTTCGGCACTTTCGATGTATGGCTCGGACGTGCTGAAACTGATGACGGATATGGTTTTGAATCCGGCTTTTCCCGAAAGCGAACTTAGCCTGTTTAAGAAAAACACGATTGAAAATTTGAAATACCAGCGTTCGCAGCCGTCGTTTCTGGCGGACGAACAGATTTCCAAAGCGATTTACGGAACGCATCCGTATAGCATCGCGTCGCCGTCCGCCGCCGACATTGAAAAATTGACGCGGGAAAAACTGGCGGCGTATCACCAAAAAATGTTCACGCCGAACAACGCGACTTTAATCGTCGTCGGCGATGTCAAACGCGACGACTTGCTGAAAGAAATCACGGCGAATTTCGGCGGCTGGAAAAAGGGCGCGATGGACGCGATGACTTTTCCCGCGCTGCCCGTGCGGACGGCGACGACGCTGACGGTCGTTGATCGTCCCGGCTCTTTGCAGTCGAATATCGTGCTGGCAAATCTGGCGATTGACCGCAGCAATCCCGATTTTTTCCCGGTTTTAGTGATGAATCAGGTTTTGGGCGCGGGCGCGTCGTCGCGGCTTTTTATGAATCTGCGCGAAGCCAAAGGCTATACTTACGGCGCGTATTCGAGTTTCGATACGAAGCGTTTAGCCGGAAATTTTCAGGCGACCGCCGAAGTCAGAACGCCGGTGACGGGCGATTCTTTGAAAGAGTTTTTCCTTGAGTTGAACCGCGTCCGCAATGAAAAAGCGTCGGATAAAGAATTGAAGGACGCGAAAAGTTATCTGACCGGAGTTTTCCCGCTTCGCGCCGAAACGCAGGAGGGTTTGACGAACCTTTTGGTGTCGCAGCAGCTTTATGATTTACCCGCCGACTATCTGCAAACTTACCGCGATAAAATCAACGCCGTCACTTTAGACGACGTTCAGCGCACGGCGAAAAAGTATATTTCCCCGGACAAAATCGCCATCGTCATCGTCGGCGATGCTGAAGAAATTTTGAAACAGGTCAAGCCGTATTCGCCGAAAATCGAAGTTTTCGACGCGGAAGGCAAGCCGCTGGACACTGCGGCTTTCGGCAAAGAATCGAGCGGCGCAACGGCGCAGGTTGAGGGCGTTTGGAATTTGACGATTGATTTTCAAGGGCGGCAGGTTCCCGTTACCTTAACGCTGAAACAGGACGCTCAAAAAGTTTCCGGGACGCTCGACTCGATGCTCGGCAAAGGCGAAATCGCGGACGCTAAAATCAGCGGCAACAAATTGAGCGGCGCGGCGAAAGTCGCGGGCAACGGCGGTCAAACGCTCGAATTAAACATCGTCGGCACCGTCGAAGGCGACACGATGAAGGGAACCCTGACCGTCCCGATGCCCGGTATGTCGCCGCTCAGTTTTACGGGAACGAAGGCAAAATAAGCAATCAGACAAAAGTAAAAAGGCAAAAGTTAAAAATCAATTTAACTTTTGCCTTTTTCTTTTTGCAAGATTTCTATTTACGCAACTTTCCGTATCGGGCTTTTGTCTGCCCTTTCGTTTTCGGCTGATTTTCTGTTCAGCGAATTCATCCAGCCCGGCGTTCCGAACGTGCCTTTCAACAAATCCTCGACATAAAACTGCACGTCTAAAGTGTGCCAATGAATTTGCGTTCCCTCCGATACCAAATCGAAATCGCTGATGGCGTGGTTATCAGCAGTTTGCAATCCCTGTATCAAATGAACGGGGAGCAGCAGCGTCGCTCCGGTCGGCATTTCTAAAACGAGCCGTTTCGATTTTTTATCATACCAGGCGGCAACGGTTTTCGGTCGCCGCGCCGTCGCTTCTTTGCCGCGCCGAACGGCTTCCCGATGCTGTCTATCCAATTGAATCTCGTCAACATCAAATTTCCCGATTTTTACGTTACCCATAAATCTCCTGCCATTTCATTTGCAGAAATTCCTGATTGTCGCCGACGATAATTAAAGCTCGCCGTTCGTCCCGCGCCGACATTCCATTGTTTTCTCGGACGAAAACAGCGTTTTCATCGTCGCCCAAATTGATAATCAGCTCGCCTTGTTTAAAGACGTGAACGTGCATCGGTTCGTGGTCTCTGGTGTAAATCATTACGCTAAATCCGTTTTGTCTCAGCACGGTCGGCACACATCAAAATAACAAATCCGCTGTAGATTGTAAATAATTTTACAGATGGACGACTGTCTATTTCAAGTATTTTTCAAGCCAGCTTAAAACTTCGCCATACCAAAATTCGGAATTCTGCGGCTTCATAATCCAATGTCCCTCGTCGGGGAAAACGATCAACTTGGACGGCGTATTATTCAATTGCAAAGCCGTGTAAAGCTGCAAACTCTGGTCAACCGGAACGCGGTAATCAATTTCCCCTTGCGTCACCAAAGTCGGAGTCTTGAAATTGGCGGCGGATTTATGCGGCGACCATTTGTTATAGAGCGTCGGATTTTCCCAGGGCATTCCTTTGAATTCGTATTTGACGAACCACAATTCTTCGGTCGTTCCCGCCATACTTTCCAGATTGTAAACTCCGGCGTGCGAGACGAATGCTTTGAATTTGAAGCGCGGGTCGGTGTTGTGTCCCAAAAGCCAGTCAACCATATAACCGCCGTAACTCGCGCCCGCCGCGCCGATACGGTTTTTATCGAGATACGGATTTTTTCGCAAAACTTCCGCGACTCCGTTGGTGATGTCAACAACGGCTTTGCCGCCCCAATCGGTTGAAACTTCGTCAACAAACTTTTGTCCGTAGCCGGTCGAGCCGCGCTGGTTCGGCATAAAAACGACGTAGCCGGCATTGGCGAAAATCTGCGAATTCCAGCGAAAACCCCAATTATTATTCCACGCGCCCTGCGGTCCGCCGTGAATCAAAACGAGCAGCGGATATTTTTTTGAAGCGTCGAAACTCGCCGGTTTGACGAGATAGCCGTGAACTTTCGCGCCTCCCGCGCCCGTCCATTCCATTGCTTCGGGTTTGGTTAAATTCAAAGGCGCGTTCGCTTTGCTCAAATTAACCGACGCTTCTGGCGCGTCAATTGAAGTGCGATAAACTTCGTTCGGACTCGTCATCGAACTGGCGAGCATCACGAAAGTTTTGCCGTCGGGCAACACGTTTAAGCTGCCGAAATAGCCGTTCGGAATCACGGATTTGACGTGCGTGGCGATTCGCAGTTTGAAATTCGGCTCCAGCGGAACACTGAAAACCGGCGCGTAACCGTTTTCTCCGGCAGTGAAATAAACCGTTTTGCCGTCGGGCGATAAAATCATTTCTTCCGCCTGTTGGTCAAAGCCTTGCGTCAATTCGACGACTTCACCGGTTTGACGGTTGAAGCGCATAATGCGCCAGCGGTCGGCTTCAAAACCTTCGGTTTTCTGCGAACGGTAAAGCAGATATTTGCCGTCCGGCGTGTAGGCGGGCGAGGCTTCGTAACCGCGATTGGCGACCGTGATATTTTTCGCTTCGCCGCCGTTTAGCGAAACGAGGAATATGTCGCTGTTCGTTGAAATCGCCTCGACTTTATCGGGATTTTTCAAATAGGCAATCTCTTTTGAATCCGGCGAAAAAGCGTAATCCGTTCCCGTCGAAGCACCGTAAGGCGGCGCGTCGAAATCGCCCGGCGTAACGTCGCGGGCGATGCCGCCATTACTGGCAACGACGAAAACGTGGGCGCGTTTGCGGTTGCGATATTCCGTCCAGTGGCGATATAAAAGCCGCTCGGTCACAATCGCTTTCATTTTGCCGCTTTCGGCTTTTGCTTCTTCCTGCGCGTTGCAGTCGTCGCTCGTGCATTCCGGGTAAACATCGGAGTTAAAGGCGACGTATTTGCCGTCGGGCGACCAGACCGGATTGCCCGCGCCGCTCGATATTTTCGTCACCTGTCGGCGGTTGTCGCCGCCCGCGTCCATCGTCCAGATTTGCCCGCCGTTCGTGTAAGCGAGGCGTTTGCCGTCCGGCGACCAGCGCGGCGCGGAACTGCTCGATTTGGTATCTTTGGTAATTTGCTTCGTAGTGCCGCCAGTCACCGAAACCGTGTATATCTGCGTTAAAGTGCGATTGGCGGTTTTATCGACATCGCCGACGGTGTAGGCAATCGTTCTGCCGTCGGGCGACCTCTGCGCGTCGCCGACTCGCCGGATTTTCATCAAATCGTCAAATGTAAAAGTCGTTTGGGCAGCCGCCGCCGAAGCGACCGACAGCAGTATCAGCCAGGAAAAGATTGTGCGTTTCATAGGTTTTAAGTCTTGAAGCATGTTTGGAAGTTCAAAAAAGACCGGCAATGTTACATTATACATCCTCGCATTCTAAATTTTTACCGGATAAAAATTAAAAATGCGAGGATGTATAATGTAACACTAAGTACAGGACAAAAATTGCTAAGTCTTGTGGTTACAACGCTAAGGCGACAAAGATATAAATCATTAAACTGTTTATTGTCAGCATTTTACAAAA
>JAYVKL010000108.1:0-3863 GCA_043768465.1 Pyrinomonadaceae bacterium | reverse complement strand
ATGACGACCCGAGTTCATTTTCTTGTGCAAAGTGTTCCAATGTATAGTCCGAAACAAATCGTGCAAACAATCAAAAGTCTCACCGCCCGCGAGATATTCAAAAGCTGCCCGGAAGTCAAACAATTCAGCTTGCTGCGGGGTAGTTTATTGTCAAACGATTTTTGACAATCGGAAACCTAGTTGTTGTGACCACGAATTCCGCCTGAATTACCGCGCCAAATTCAAGCGCAGTTTCAATCACCGGCTAAACAACGGTTGAAATAAGCTGAATAAAGAAGGCGGACGTTTATGATAAACGTCCGCCTTCTTTATTCAATCTGAAGTTTAATTTTACTTGCCGTAAAGTTCGGCTTTAATGAACGAAGAACCAGTAAGTTACGCCCGCCCAAAAAACCAGATTGACGAGCGAAATGATTAAGCCGGTTTTCTGTATTTTGTCGTCGGTTCCGCCGCGATTGTCCTGTTTGCCATACATCAGCATCGCCACCAAAACGCCGGTTACGATCCACGCGAAAAGGCGGATGCCGAGACTCAAAAACATCGCATTACCAGGCAAATTATCTTCCGGTTTCAGATGGTATTCCGCTCTAAAATCCAGGAGGTAAATCACCTGATAAATTGTTAAGGCAATCGTCAGTATGATCGCTAACATTGCGGCAAACGGCGGCGCATTCTGCGAATCCGATTGATTCGCCGCTTCATCGGTTACTTTTCTCAAATTGCTGTGCGAATAGCTGTAAGCGAAATAAATAACCAAGCCGACCGACATCCAATCGATCAGCCGCAGCCAGGTGTCGAACGGCAGACTGTTCATCAGATAAGCCGCCGAAACGACCGTCGCAATCGGAATGAACGGCGAAAAAGGAACTCTGAACGGACGGTTCAGATTCGGGTTCGACGAACGCAGGATGATGATTCCCGTGCCGACGATGACGAACGCGAACAAAGTTCCGATGCTGACCAGTTCGCCGAGCAGACTGATCGGCACGATGCCCGCCAGAATCGCCACAATCGTCCCGGTCAACGCCGTCGTAATATGCGGCGTTTGATATTTCGGGTGAATTCTCGATGCCCACGCGGGCAGCAAACCGTCCTTCGCCATCGAATAAAAAACGCGGGGCTGTCCCATCACCATCACGACCATCGTCGAACTCAAACCGAGAACCGCGCCGACCTTGATAATCGTCGGGAAGACGGCGAGAACTTTTCCCATTGTCGTGCCTTGCGCCTGTTGCAACGCGGCATCAATGGCGACGGCAATCGGCGCGGCGGCGTTGGTCAAAAGCCGGTAATCAACCAGCCCGACCATAATTCCGGCGACTAAAATATATAAAACCGTGCAGACGGCGAGCGAGCCTAAAATGCCGATGGGCATATCGCGCTGCGGATTTTTGGCTTCCTGCGCCGCCGTCGAAACCGCGTCGAAACCGATATAGGCGAAGAAGATAACCGCCGCGCCCGTCACGACTCCGCTGAAACCGAACGGCATAAACGTCGCGCAGCCGGGCGTTCCCGCCGCGCAGCCGACTCCGAGATTATTCGGATTGACGTAGCCGATACCGGCGATAATAAAGAGAACGACGACCAGAATCTTGACGAGAACGATAATCGAATTAAAGCTCGCCGACTCTTTGATTCCTTTAATTAAAAGCAAAGTTACGGCGACCGCAATCAACACGCCGGGAAGGTTGACGATGCCGTGAACGGTGCTGCCGTCCGCCAGTTGGATCGTCTCAAACGGTCCTTTACTCAATGCCAGCGGATAATTTATGCCGAGCGTATCCCTGAAAAGACTGACGACGTAGCCCGACCAGCCGACGGCGACGGTTGCCGCGCCGAAAGCGTATTCGAGAATCAAATCCCAGCCGATAATCCAGGCGACGAATTCGCCTAAAGTTCCGTAGCCGTAAGCGTAAGCCGAACCGGAAATCGGGACGCTCGCCGCAAATTCCGAGTAGCAGAGGGCGGCAAATGTGCTGACGATGCCGGCGATAATCATCGAGATGACGACGGCGGGACCGGCGTGTTTGCCGGCGGCTTGTCCGGTCAAAACGAAAATTCCCGTGCCGATAATGGCGCCGATGCCGAGCATTGTTAAATCCAATGAACTCAGCGTTTTTTTCAAGGTGTGTTCGCCGGTTTCCTGCGATTCGGCGATGATTTTATCAATTGATTTGGTCGCAAATAGTGACATTCAAATTCCTCCTAAAAAACTATATTTTATGATTGCGCTGCTGAACCGCTTTTCACGGACAAACTTTTCCAGATGAAGTAAACCGGCACGCCGGAGAGCGCGATTGCCAGACCGGGCAAAGACGTTTGCGGCTTGTAAAACAATAAAACTAGAGAGATAACGGTTGCCGCCGCGATGTAAATCGCCGGAATAAACGGATAGCCGAAAGCGCGATATGGACGCGGCGCATCCGGGCGTTTTACCCGCAGAATAAACAATCCGATGATCGTCAGAATATAAAAAATCAAAACGGCGAACACGACGTAATCGAGCAGCATTCCGTAAAGATTGCCGTAATCTTCCGCGCCGTTTGCCGTAAATTTTCCCGACCGCGTGCGCGGCAGAACCAGCAGACACGACCAAACGCACTGCAAAACAAGCGCGACCGCCGGAACGTGATTTTTGTTGAGTTTCGCGGTGGCTTTGAAAAACAGATTGTCCTGCGCCATCGCGTAATAAACCCGCGCCCCGGCGAGAATCAAACCGTTATTACAGCCGAAAGTCGAGATGATAATCGCAATCGCCATTACGGTTGCGCCGCCCGCGCCGAAAATAGTTTGAAGCGCGAGCGTCGCCACGCGGTCTTCCGGCGCGGTCTGAATCTGCGACAGCGAAAGCGTCGCCAGATACGCGAAATTCGCCAGAATATAAAGCGAAATCACCAAACCCGTTCCCAATGCGAGCGACAGCGGCACATTCCTTTGCGGATTTTTAACTTCGCCCGCCGTAAAAGTGATGTTGTTCCAGGCATCCGACGAAAACAAGGAACCGACCTGCGCGACGCAGAACACGACGACGAGCGCGAAAAGTCCGCCATTGACCGAAACTTCCGGCAGGAAGGCGAAATCCGGTTTGATAATCGCGGCGTTCTGCGTGGTGAAAAGGCTGGAGAAATTCGTCGAAAAAGTTCCCGCCGCGCCGCCGATAAAAATTCCGAGGACGATTAAAATCAACAGCGACAGAGTTTTCGCCGACGTGAAAAGATTTTGAATGATCCTGCCGAGCTTTAAACCCTGCATATTCAAAATCGTCAAAAATATAATCAGCGCGACGGCGACGAATTGCTGAACCGATATTGACACGGCGTAACTTGCCGTCAAATTTATCGGCGAAACGATCCACGTCGTCGGCGAGATCGAGGGAAATAATACGCCTAAAAATCTGGCAAAAGCCACGCCGACTGCCGCAATCGTGCCGGTTTGAATCACCAGAAACAGCGTCCAGCCGTAGAGAAATCCCCAGAGCGGCGAATAGCTTTCGCGCAAATAAACATATTGCCCGCCCGCCTTCGGCATCATCGCGGCGAGTTCGCCGTAAGACAGCGCAGCGAAAATCGTCAGCAGTCCCGTAATAATCCACGTTAACAAAAGCCCGCCCGCCGAACCGGTTTGGCGGGCGATGTCGGCGGACACGATGAAAATGCCCGAACCGATCATCGAACCGGCGACGATCATCGTCGAATCGAGCAAGCCCAAACCGCGTATAAAACCCGTTTTTGTTTCCGTCTGTTCCGCAACGTCAGTTGCCATAATTTAACCTGAGTCTTGATTAGAAATTAAGCATAAGAAATTAGATTGGCAAAACACAATTTGTAATCTAACATCTTGAGTTTCAGCGTGTTCCACAATCC